>JBBQCR010000242.1:0-5663 GCA_038318935.1 Phycisphaerales bacterium | reverse complement strand
ACATCCCGGTAGCCTATTTCGCGGAATACCGATCGCGGCGCGGATCAACCAAACAAAATCGCGAGATCTCGGTGGTGAGGAGTTCTCTCAGTGCTCTCGCGAACGGGTGTTTGCATGATGGGTTGCCTTGGGTTGGGCGGGGAAGCGGGCCTGCAAGCAGGACATTCAAAGCTGTCTACAGCGAGGTCTCGACGATCATCCTCGGTTCGCCGTACGCATGTCGGTACGATTCGTTGCACGTCTTCATGACCGCGCACACACCACCCAATCATCGGATCCGTTCCATGACGCGCCTTCTTTTCGCAATCGTCGCTGTACTTCTCCTTGGTTCGATCTCCGTCGCGCAAGACGGGAAGAGGAAGGAGCCGCCCGAGAAGGCCACGACCGCTGCGCCAGAAGCCCGCCGCGCGGTGCTGGTCACCGGCGCCAGTACCGGCATCGGCAGGAAGACCGCGGAAGTGCTCGCCGCGAACGGGTTCTTCGTCTATGCCTGCGCTCGGAAGGACGCCGATCTGAAGGCCCTCAACGCGATCGAGCATGTGCAGGCGATTCGCCTTGATGTCACCAAGCCAGAGGAGATCGCAGCCGCGGTGAAGACGGTGCGCGATGCGGGACGCGGGCTGTATGGCCTTGTGAACAACGCCGGTGTCGCCGTGGTCGGTCCGCTCATCGAGATGCGCGACGAAGATCTCGCGTATCAGTTTGATGTCAACGTCTTCGGTCCCTTCCGTGTGACCAAGGCGTTCGCGCCGCTCCTCATCGAGAGTAAAGGGCGAGTCACCACCACCGGGTCAATCTCGGGCGTGGTGTGCTGGGGCTTGGGCGGCGCGTACTGCATGAGTAAGCACGCCATCGAGGCCTACACCGACGCATTGGCCCTTGAACTCCGTCGCTTCGGCGTCGAAGTGAGCGTCGTTGACCCCGGCAACTACCGCTCGGAGATCGGGACAGGCGTCCGCCAGCGTCTCATCGACGGTGGCTACGGCGGTGAGGGTTCGCGCTACCAGGACGACGTGAAGAAGTTCCTCACCATGCCTGCGGATCGCGCCGACGAGAAGGAGCCAGTCGACGTTGCCCAAGCATTCCTGCACGCCCTCTCCGACGAGCATCCCAAGCGACGCTCCATGGTTGTCCCGAATCAATACGAGGCTGAGATCACCGTGAGGGCCGCGATCGCCCGCGTGGTTCAGCTCAATGAACGGCAGTCCTACGCCTACGACCGCGAGGGACTGATCAAGTTGCTTGACGAGGCCCTGAATCCGCCCGAGAAATGAAGAGGGGCGCAGCAGGGCCAGTGCACTCGCCTGCCGCGTGCGGCGCATTCGCATTCCCGTCAGGAGCGCGAGGGCGAGGATCTACGACAGGGACGCAAGAGATCCGGTGGCACGACGACGCGGCCTTTGCATCCCTACCGCCTACTCTGCGTGCGATCGTTGTCAGCGCCGCGCCGAACGAGGCAGCACAGCACGCACTGTGCGGCGGTGTCCACGTCGAGGCGTCGAGATTGGCGAGCTTCTGCGCGGCGTTCGATGCACTCTCGCCGCGTCCTGATCGACGGATGATCGCGACCCAAACTCGCCGCAAAATATTGCTGGAATTTTCGACGCGCTCTTCGGAAACATCTATCATCTGTCCCACATCGATGGCGTCGCGGGGGCGCTGCCGTCGAACCGCTCGCACCTGCGTTCCCCCAACAATCCGAAAGAGGAATCGCTTATGACGACGATCAAGCGCGCTGTCGCGGAATCGGCCCATGCTGGTCTCCCCTCGTTGACGCTCGGAATCGCCGCCTGGACTGCCAAGGTTCCCAACGTCGGGTCGGCCTTCGCAAGGGCAATGGTGATGGTGTGTGCTGTCGGTATCAGCAGTGCGTCCTTCGCTCAGGCGACGGCACCGGCGAAACCGGCCGCGGCCCCAACTGCCGCCCCAACTGCCGCCCCAACTGGGGCTCCACCTGCGGCAACTGCCCCGGCCGCCGCCGCGGAAGACGTCCTTACCGAATCCGATGTGATTGTCGGGGTGATGGACATCACGTTCAACACCCGCACCAGCAAGGATGCCACTGGCGATCTGAAGCCTGAGTCGGCGGCGCTGGGCGCGAAGGACCTCTATAAGTTCGATCTGAATGTCGCCAAGACCACGCAGTTCACCGGCGAGATCACCCGGCAACCGAATCTTTACAGCAGCACGCTGTCTCGGCTCAAGCAGCCAGCGCAACTCGGATTCAAGATCGACCTGACGGTTATGAATCCGAAGGACCTGAAGCAGAAGAAGTCCGTTGGCAAGTGGGTGGGAACGGTTCCGATCGACGTCGCGACCGGCGCTTTCAACCTCGGTGCCGGCGACGCCGAGGGCGAGAGCCGTCTCCGCATCGACGTCAACGCCATCGGCCGTGCGCCAGCCTTCAAGGATCTCTTCCAAGGCCGACTGGTTGGAAAGGCGGAGCAGAAGGAAGGACTTGCCGCGTACACCTACCGACGGGTCGTTGGCTCAAAGACCGTTGAGATGAAGATCAAGAAGGTCGATCCGATGCGCTTCGAAGGCATCGAAATGGGCAAGGGCCCGGCCGAGAGCTATCCGAGGACGGTGGTCAACGGACGACTCGACTACGACTACGAAACCGGCAACTGGTTCACCGACGGCATCCGTTTCCGGTACTCCCTCAACGGCAAGGAGTACGAGGACGTGGTGACCGGCTCCATCAAGTGGGTCGAGGATCCCAACCGCGAAACCAACGGTAAGGGCTACTACGACTTCAACCTTCGCTTCAACGAAGAGAAGAACAAGTCAGCGTCCACGGAGTCGGCCGCATTTGAAAAGCTGTCCGACGAGGACGCGTTCTTCTTCGTCGACGATTCGGTGCCTTCGCTCACCGGCCGTATCAGCTACGCCGACACGATGATCTCTGGCTCGACGACTCCGGCTTCGAGCAAGGTCACATACAACCTGAACGCCAACAAGGTCACCAAGCAGCAGATCATGAACTTTTTCAAGCTCTGGATGCTTGGCGTCGGTCCGATCAACGACGAGTGATCGGATCAGATGACAGATCGCGTGCATTGCACGGAAATCCGTCCCCGTCGCGAGTCGCGCGACGGGGACGGTCGTTGGCGCCAGCATCGTGTCAATGAACAGTGTGACTTCGTGCTGGTGCTGCTTCGACTCTTTCACTCTGGGGAACAACGACCGTGACCGAATCGCTCTACCTCCGACTTGGCCGCCGATACGGCGGGATCGAATCCACTCCGCTCAGTCGCCGTGACGTGCTTCGCACCACGCTCGCCGGTGCCGCGGGACTTCTCCTCAGCGGGCCAGCACTGGGGTTCGCCCAAGGCTCAGGACGAGCCTCAGCCCGAGCCGCGGGCAAGCGAGTCGTCGTCATCGGTGGCGGCTTCGGTGGTCTGGCCTGCGCCCACGAATTGCGGGCAGTTGGCTACGACGTGACGGTGGTCGAGGCCCGCAACCGTGTCGGGGGGCGCGTGCTGAGCTTCAGCGATTTCATTCCCGGCAAGAACGTGGAGGGCGGAGGGGAACTCATTGGTTCCAACCATCCAACCTGGGTGAGCTATCAGAAGAAGTTCGGACTGGAGTTTCTCGATGTCACCGAAGACGCCGACGCGACCGCACCGATCCGACTTGACGGCAAGGTGCTCGACGAAAAGGAAAGCAACGAACTCTGGGAAGCCCTTGATGAAGCAGCGCAGAAGCTGAACGCCGACGCGGCGAAAGTCGATGCCGACGCGCCGTGGACCTCGCCGGGAGCGGCGGAGCTGGACAAACGAACCGTGCAGGCCTGGATCGACGCGTTGGACGTCACTCCTCTGGTCAAGCGTGGACTGCACGTCCAAGTTTCCTCCGACAACGGTGTGGAGGCGGAGCGGCAGAGTTACCTCGGCATGCTGGCCTCGATCGCTGGCGGCGGTGGCGAGAAGTACTGGACCGACAGCGAGGTGTATCGATGCAAGGGCGGCAATCAGCAGCTTGCGACGAAGCTCGCCGAAGCGATCGGGGCAGAACGATTGGTGCTGAAGTTGCCGGTCACGCGGGTCACGATGAAACGCGACGCAATCGTCGTGGAGTGCGCCGACGGGCGCACGCTCGAATGCGATGACGTCGTCGTCGCGGTCCCACCCAGCGTGTGGAAAAACATCGCGTTCGACCCAGGGCTGCCGGCGTCCCTGATGCCGCAGATGGGCACCAACGTCAAGTACCTCGCCAAACTCAAGGGACGATTCTGGAAGGCACAGGGCCTCTCGCCTGACAGCCTCACCGACACCATCGCGAGTCAAACTTGGGAGGGCACGGACGGCCAACTTGGTGAAGGCAATGCGGTCGAAGGTCCGGTCGCCTTGATCGCGTTCTCCGGTGGCGTTGCCGCCGAGCGCTGCATCGCGTTGCCGCGTGATCAGGTGGACTCGGCGTACGCCAAGGAACTCGACGTGATATACCCCGGAACCAAGGAGAAGCCCGGGTACAAGGATCAGTTCCTCGAAGCCCGCTTCATGAACTGGCCCGGCGAACGATTTACCAACGCGGGGTACTCCTTCCCAGCACCGGGTGAAGTGACGACCGTCGGCCCAGCGCTGCGAAAGGGAGTTGCAGACAAGATCCACTTTGCGGGCGAACACTGTTGCTACGCGTTCGTCGGGTACATGGAAGGCGCCCTGAATTCGGGAGTTGCCTTGGCGAAGCGTCTGGCGACTCGGGACGGTCTCCTCAAATCGGTTCCGGCCGCGTCCGTTCCAGTTGCGCCACCGGCGACACCACCTGCTCGAGCGCCCGCATCGGTTCCGCCGGCCAAGTCTTCGGTGCGGACCATGTAGCTGCGAGCGGACGCAGTCCCGCCTGTGCAACGACCTTTGCGGTCGCGAACGTTCCCTTGTGCGACCCGAGAAATCTCTGCGCCATCGACCGAGGCTTCTCGTGGAGGCCACGTCGGACCGCTCCGACCGGCCAATTGATCTCCCAAACGACTTCTCCAACAGATCCAAGCTCCATACGAAGGACCCCCTATGTTTGGTCTCGTCTCTGCTGCTCTCGTGTCGACTGTCCTCGCACTTCCCTTTGGTGGTGGCGATGGCCGTCGAGGTGAAGTCCTTGCCAAGCCCGCCGGCGGCGGCGTCGCTGGCGTCGCTGTCTTATGCAGTTGCACCGGTGACCTGAATGACAGTGGTTCGGTTGATGCCGGCGACCTCGCGATCCTGCTCGGTCAGTGGGGAGCCACATCGGGCTCCGCCGACCTCAACTCCGACGGCATCGTCAACGCGGGCGACCTCGCGATCCTCCTCGGAGCGTGGGGGCCATGTGGCGCGCCTGCCAACGATGACTGCAGCGATGCAACGGAGATCGGCGAGGGGGTCACCGCGTTCTGTACCCTCTCCGCCACCACCGACGGTCCTGCGTTCCCCAGCGGTTCCGACTGCATCGAGTTCAACTACGACCAGATCTTCAAGGACGTCTGGTACAGCTACACCCCGATCGGCAACGGCAAGCTCACCGTGAGCACCTGCGGCACCGACTGGGACACCCGCATCGCCATCTACGGCTCGGTCCTCGATGGCCCGATTGGCTGCCCGACCTCGGGCATCGGCCTCGTGAGCCTGTACGCGTGCAACGACGACTTCTGCGGCACCGCGTCGCTGACGACCCTCAATGTGATCGGT
>JBBQCR010000241.1:0-5681 GCA_038318935.1 Phycisphaerales bacterium | reverse complement strand
AGCGGCGCGGCCATGCATTCCAAGCATCCCATGCATCCCATGCATCCCATGCATGTCATGCAGCCTTCTGCAGCAAACTTTCGGATTCGGTAGGGCGTTCCGCCGGCGTCCTGCGCTGTACCGTCAGTGACCAGTCTGCCGCACAATTCGCAGGAGGAGATCGCATGGGAACCATCACAGTCCGTCTCGGCGTGGCCATCGTCGTTCTGGCGTCGCTGAACTTCACTTCTACAGCGTGGTCCGACGTTGTTGAAATCGCGCCGACCAATCCCGTGAACTTCGGACAGTTCGGCATCTCGGTGTCGGGCATCCCTGACGTCAACGGCGATGGCGCTGGCGACTTCATCGTCGGCGCCAGCTCGGAGAATGGCGGAGCCCAACAGTCCGGCCGGGTCTACGTCTATTCCGGCAAGACCGGCGCTCTCCTCCGCACACACGTCTCTCCGAACCCCGAGTTCCAGGGGGAGTTCGGCATCTCGGTGGCGGGGATCGGCGACATCAACAACGACGGCAGGGGCGATTACATCGTTGGAGCATGGCAGGAGAACGGGAACGGCGTAAACGATTCCGGCCGTGTCTACGTGTACTCCGGCGCGACCGGTGGATTGATCCGCACCCACACCATGCCCGGCGCCGAGACCTTTGGGCGATTCGGATACGCCGTGGCTGCGATCGATGATCTCACCGGCGACGGTCGACCAGACTACATCGCCGGAGCGGAGGGTGGCGGAAGCGGCGGAAAGGTGTTCATCTTCAGCGGTGGAAGCGGGGCACTCGTGCGTGAGCACAGTTCGCCGAATCGCCGTTCCGGTGGCGGTTTCGGCGTCGCTGTCGCGGGCATTCCCGACGTCAACAACGACGCTCGCGGTGACTACATCGTCGGAGCTCCGTACGAATCTCCAGGCGGAAGTCCGGGCAATGCGGGTCGGGCCTACATCTATTCGGGCAGCAACGGCACGCTGCTGCACACTCTGAAGTCGCCCAACGAGCAATCGTCCGGACAGTTCGGCTTCTCGGTTGCCGGCGGTGGCGACATTGGCGGCAACGGCCTCGGTGACGTGATCGTCGGCGCCTGGCTCGAAGACGTCGGCGGCGTGCAGCTCGCCGGTCGGGCGTATGCCTTCTCGGGGACGACTGGCGCGCTGATTCAGACGTTCGTCTCGCCCAATCCGGAGTCGAGCGGTGTCTTCGGTAACTCCGTGGCCACGCTTCATGATCGCACCGGCGATGGCGTCGCGGACTTTCTGATCGGTGCCCCTGGCGATGGCGGCGGCGCCTCCAGCTCACCCGGCCGGGCCTATGTGATGAATGGCGCGAACGCGACGCTCATCGACACACTGCAATCGCCCTACGCGAGCTCTGGCAATCGCGAGTTCGGGTACTCGGTGTCCGCTCTCCCCGACGCGAACTCCGACGGTCGGGAGGATTTCATCATCGGCGCTGACGAAGACGAAGGCGCCAACGGGCTTCCCAACGAGGGGCGGGCGTATCTCATCCGAGATCTCGTCAACGACGGCTGTTCGCTCTTCGTGGATGAGCTGGCCCTGACCAATGGTTTCACCTTCGTCACCACGATTGGCGCCACCGGCGCGGCGAGCGGTTCAGCGTGTCTGGACAAGATGGAGAAGGACGTGTGGTTCACCTACACCGCCACCTGCACCGGCACGCTCACTGTCGACATGTGCCTCGGCGCCAATTTCGACACGGTGCTGGCGCTCTATCAGGGCTGCGGTTTCGGACCTCCGCTCTTCGCGTGCAATCTATCGACGGTCCTCGCCTGCAACGACGACTCGTGCGACCTTCGGTCGAAGATCACCGCGCCGGTGACCATCGGACAGTGCTACCGCGTTCGACTCGGCGGATTCCAAGGCGATTCCGGCACCGGGGTCATTCACGTCGACTGCGCACCCTCCTGCGCTGGTGACCTGAACGCCGACGGCCAGGTCAACGGCGCCGATCTCGCCACGCTGTTGGGGGCGTGGGGTTCGGCGGCACCCGGCCCGGACATCGACGGCAATGGAAACGTCGATGCGGCGGACCTCAGTATTCTCCTGGGCAACTGGGGTCCCTGCTGATCGCGAGCGCTGATCCCGCCTGCGTACTCCGCTTCACACCAACGACGCCCGCGAGCTCACTCGCGGGCGTCGTTGTCTTTTCCCCATTGCAAAGCCACAGTTCCGCTACCGCCCTTCGCAGGCACTCAAGGAAGAGTGCGCTCAGAGACGCGACAACCAGATCGTCGTCGGCTGTTGCACCGCAACATGCCGTTGGCTAGACTCGGCCCCGTGCTCCGACCGGTCGCGACCATTCTTGTCCTCCTCGCCATGCTCATGCAGGGCGCAGGGCATGCGTGCCGACCGGTCAATCCCTTCTTTCTGGTGCCGCCCTCGCATGCCGATGCGTGCGCCGAGCATGCGCACGCACACGACAGCCCCGACGCGGACCATGCTGCCTGCTCGGATCATGCTGCGCTGGTCGAACTGCTGAATCCGTTCCACGATCACGGCCCTTCGACGCCCGCCCACGTCCACGTCTGCCGCTGCGACTCCACCGCCCCGCAGCATCGAGCGACGCTCGCTCTTCCCAAGCCAGTGGAAGCTCCGGTGGCGATCATGGTCGCCTGGGACTCGCTGCGAAGGTTGATCGATTGCTCGACCCTGGCCGCCGGCGCTCCGCAACGGCGATGCCTCGGACCGCCTGCGTCGATCCGCACCACGCGACTGTTGATCTAGAAGTGCGCGCGATCGCGACGACGCCGTGTTCCGGCCGATCGTCGCTTCGTGTCGGCCGCTTCGCGCGCTGCGCGGTGGCGTCCGTCCTGATCGTGTGGTTCGGATCATGTTTGATCAACATCGATCAACATCGATCAACATCGAAATCGGAGTCCCGACTTGCCGCGCACATCCACTGCGCCAGCCCTGCTGGTGACGGCGGTACTTGTCCTGATCGTCGCTGGAGGTTGTCAGACCTACGAGCCCAAGCCGCTCGAACTGGTCGGTACCTCCTCAGCGGCGTGGCTCGCCCGCTCGCCCTCTGATGAATCCGCTCGTCAATTCGCCCAGCGACTTGCCGTTGTCGAAGGGTCACCGGAACGGTCGTTCGATCCATCCGATGGTCTCACCCTCTCAGAGGGGGAGCCCGTCGCGCTGGTCTTCAATCGGCGACTCAGGCTGGCCCGGCTTGAGGCCAACGTCACGCGAGCGACGTCGGAGTTCGCTGGCTTGTGGGAAGACCCTGTGGCTGGCGTTGACCTTGAGAAGATCCTCGCCGGAGTCTCGAACCCTTGGATTGTCGCGGCCAGTATCGGAATCACGCTGCCGATCTCCGGTCGGCTGGACGCCGAGAAGGCTGTCGCAGGTGCGGCGTACGTTGCGGAACTGCAATCACTCGCCGCCAAGGAGTGGGCGACCAGAGCCGCACTTCGCCAGATGTGGATCACGTGGTCGGCACAGGTGATCCGAATGGAACTCGCGGAGGAACTTGTCGAACGATTCCGTGCGGTGTCGGAACTCGCGCGGCGACAGGAGGAAGCCGGGGTCCTTGCCCGCATCGACGCCAACATCTTTGTCGTCGAACTCGCCAGTCGCGAGGCGGACGCGATGGCCGCGTCGGCGCATGCGAAGACGCTCGAACTTCACCTTCGTGATCTCCTGGGTCTCGCCCCCGAAGCGCCGCTGCGGCTCGTGCCATCGATCGTGTTCGCAGCAAGATCCGTCGACGACGAAGGACTACTCGCCTCGATGGATACCGGCAACGCCGAACTCGCTGCCGTCCGAAGCGCCTACGAGGTGGCGGAACAATCGCTGCGGCTGGAGATCCGTTCGCAGTATCCGGATCTGACGATCGGACCCGGATACAAGAACGAAGACGATCAATCCCGAATGTTGTTGGGACTTTCTCTTCCTTTGCCGCTGTGGAACCGCAATCAGCAGGGAGTCGCCGAAGCGACGGCGAGTCGCGAAGTCGCCCGGATGCGCTTCGAGACCACGTACGAACATCTCGCCTCGCAATTGGCCATCGCGGTCCTCGAGTGGAGGTCCGGGCGATCGGTGCGCGAGATGCTTGAGAAGCGCGTCGTTCCGCTCGCCGACCAGCAGGACGCGGACGTTCGTCGCGTCGCCGAGCTTGGACGTGTCGATCCGCTTCTCTTGCTCGAAGCGATCAAGAGTCAGTACCTCGCCAAAGTGCGGCTTGTCGACGCCCGGGCGACCGAGTCGGTCGGTGCCATCCGGCTGGATGAATTGATCGGTCCACCCACGGCATCAAGCAACGGCACGCAATCAGTTTCCGAGCCATCACTGGAACCAGTTCCACAATCGATTCCTGAAGGAGTCACGCGATGAGGCGGTTCATCGAAGGCATTCAAACCATGCAAACACACCGAGCGGCCCTTGTTGCCTGCGCAGCGGCAGTCGTTCTCGCGCTCGGTGGTTGCAAGCGCACGGCGGCCGACACGGCGCCCGCGGTCACTCCGAGCGGAGAAACTCCAGCTCCGACCAATCGAATCGACATCAACGCCTCAGTGCGTCAGAACCTCGGCATCACCTTCGCGCAAGTAGAGACCCGCGACGTCGCCCGCACCTTGCGGGTACCAGGTCGATTCGAACTCCTGCCGACGGCCCGTCGGGAATATCGCGTGTCGATGCCCGGCACCGTCGAGTTACTGGTCGAGCAGTACCAGTCCGTCGAGATCGGAACACCGCTTTTCAAACTCGACTCACCGCGTTGGCGAGAACTGCAAGGCCAACTCACCGAAGCGACGGCCAATGTCGCTCTTGCGGAGGCCGAGTTCGCGAGCATCGCTCCGTTCATGGCAGCCCACGAGAATCATCATCGTGAAATCCAGAACGCCGTCGCCCTGTGGACCGAGCGCGTCGCAGTCCTCGAGCGACTGCAATCCGCCGGTGGGGCACGCGGTGAGGACGTTGCGCAAGCCAAGGCGTCGCTGGCGACGGTGCGATCAGATCTTGCGGAGACCTTCGAGAAGGAAGCCGAGCTGACAGCGCGAGGTGTTGAGGCCACGACCCATCGCGAGACCGCGAGGGCCCGACTGACGCTCCTGATGCAGAGCGCTGCTTCGCTCTCCGGGCGAACACCCGCGGAACTCGTGACGATTGCTGACGGGACACCGCTGTGGCAGACGCTTGGCACGATCGAAGTGCGGGCATTGTCGCGCGGCGTCATCGACGAGCTTCCGGCTCCCAGCGGATCGTTCGTCGACCAGAACGCGATGGTGATGGCGACCGTGCAGCCAGAGGAAGTGCGATTCCGAGCCAACGCCATGCAGAGCGATCTCGGTCGACTTTCAAATGGACTGTCGGCGTCCGTGGTTGCGCCGCAGGGCGGTTCGCTCGCAAATGCCGATGCTGTCGCGGGCACACTCACGCTGGCGCCGACTGCCCAGGCCGAACGCCGCACCATCGAGATCATCATGACTCCGACCGCAGGTGTGCCGGTTGCGGCATGGGCTCGGGCCGGCGTTGCGGGGTTCGTCGAAGTGGTGATGGCGGGCGCGGGCAGGGCGGAGCTCGCGATTCCGCTTTCGTGCGTGGCCCGCGACGGCACGAAGAGCATCATCTTCCGCCGCGATCCGAAGGATCCCAACATGGCGATTCGCATGGAAGCGGATCTCGGAATCGACGACGGACGTTGGGTCGTCGTTCAAAGCGGTGTCGCGGAAG
>JBBQCR010000240.1:0-5751 GCA_038318935.1 Phycisphaerales bacterium | reverse complement strand
TATCGACTACGTGGAGATCACGGCCGCCGAGACGCTCGGGGTCGAACGCCGGGCCGCGTTCTACGAAGACACCGGAGCCCTGCGCGACATGGTGACCAATCATCTCTTGCAGTTGCTGACGCTCACCGCGATGGAGCCGCCGGTAGCCCTCGACGCGAACGCACTTCGTGACCAGAAGGTGCAACTCCTGCGCGCGATGCACCCCATGACCGTCGACGAGGTGAAAGAGCGGACGGTTCGCGGGCAGTACGCCGCGGGCACCATCGACGGGCGCCCGGTGCCTGGGTATCGCGCCGAGGCCGGCGTGAAGGCAGGCTCCGACACGGAGACCTATGCCGCCATTGACTTCCGAATCGACAACTGGCGCTGGGAAGGCGTGCCCTTCTACGTCCGAACCGGCAAGCGGTTGAGCCAACGGCACACCGAGGTGGTGGTGCACTTCAAGCGCACACCGCAGGCGCTCTTCGCCCGTGCGCCCCAACAAGATCCGGAGCCAAACCGCATCGCGCTGCGGATCCAGCCGGATGAGGGGATCACCATAGACTTCGCGGCGAAACGGCCGGGCGATGCGCTGCGAGCGATCGGCGTCCAAGCGGACTTCTCGTACGCGGAGAGCTTCGTCGGCAAGGTGCCGAGCGCGTACGCGACGCTCTTGCTGGACGTGATGCGCGGCGACCCGACCCGGTTCACCCGGCGCGATGAGGTGGACGCTGAGTGGCGGATCATCACGCCGATCGAGGAGGGGTGGGCCCAGCTGCCGGCGCCCGCGTTCCCGAACTACTCAGCGGGGGGCGACGGGCCCGCCGACGCGAACGCGCTGCTGGGCCGCGGCGGGCACCACTGGCGCCCGATCGCCGAGCGGGCGTGCGCCCGCGATCTCGAAATATGAAAGGAGGGGAGAGATGAAGTTCGGATTCCTGTTGTTGACGGCGTCGCTGATTGCAGTGTCCACGAATGCCTCCGGTCAGGGCGACGAGAAGAGCAAGAAACCGGAGAAGGTCAGCAGCGCGATGATGCAGGAGAAGACTACGGACACAACGCATCATGAAGCCGGGCACGTGGGGGATACGCAAGCAGCCCAGGACACAGTTGCGGAACGTGATTTCGACACTATTCGCGCCGCAGTAAAGAGCTCGACAACCTTTATCGTGATCAAAGCGCTGGCACTTGCCGTCGCGATTATCGGTCTCGGTGTCGTGTATCTGCCCAGAAAGACAGGTGGAAGCTCATGAACGCGAATTCATCTGGAAACTCGTGGACGTTGGAAGACCTCAATTACGACGTTCCAGGGAATTCGTTGCGCTTCGGTTACACCGTGGGCGGCGTGACGGTGGTTGGGCTCACCCTGCTCGCTGTTACGGGCATTATTCTCGCGCTCTTCTACACGCCGTCGGTGGATGCAGCACGGACGAGCGTGCTGACGCTGAGCTCCGCACCACTTGGTATGTGGCTCCGTTCGTTCCACCGGTGGACTGCTGAGACTGTGACCTTCCTGGTCATTCTGCACATGACGCGCGTGGTATTTACGGGATCGTACCGTGGAAGGCGCACGCTGAATTGGCTGTATGGTGTCGGCCTCTTGTTCATTACGTTCGGTTTCCTGTTCTCCGGTACGGTGCTCAAGTGGGATCAGGAAGGGTACGAGGCGTACCAACACGCACTGGAGTCGATTGCGCTTGTCCCGTTTGGCGGAGGCGTGTCGGCGTTTCTGGAGGGAACGGCCGCAGTCATGCGGATGTTCACGACGCATGTGTTGGTTCTGCCACTCCTTCTGATTCTGTTTATCGTTCCCCATCTGGCGCTCATGAAATTGAATGGGCTGTCGACGTTGCCGGGCTCCAGCGCTGAGCGGACGGTAACATTTTTTGACCATGTGAAGCGTATCGTCTGGTACAGTACTGTCGTTTATGGCATCGTGGGATTCCTTGCAGCGCAATTTCCTGCGGAGCTGTACCCGGGCCCCAACGCTGGCGTCGAAATGACCAAGCCACCCTGGATGTTTCTCGGACTCTATGTCCTGGAAGACTGGTTTGGCATCATTGCATTGGTCGTTGCACCGATCGTGATTCTGATCGGGCTGGTCCTCATCCCGTATGTCGATCGGAAGGAGAACATTCACTCGGCCATGCGCAAAGCCATCGTGTGGGGATACATCGGTGGGGTCACGGTGATGATCATGATGATCATCTATGTCGGGCTCGCACCGCCTGTCAAACATCTATGATCGCCACCAACACATGCACGTGATGGAAGCCGAGGACGTCCGGCAGTCATGGAGGCCGCCGCGCACGCATCTGCGCACCCATCTGCTGTCCAACGGGCGGTACTCGGTGATGGTCACTGCCGCGGGCTCGGGATACAGCCGCTGGCGTGACCTGGCCGTCACCCGTTGGCGCGAGGATGTGACCTGCGACGTGGGGGGCACGTACATCTTCCTGCGCGACGTGGACAGCGGTGCGTGTTGGTCGGCTGGGTACCAACCGTGGGGTGGCGAGCCGGACGGCTATGCGGTGGCGTTCACAGAGGATCGAGCGGAGATCGTCCGCCGTGACGGTTCGATCGTGTCCCGGCTCGAGGTGATCGTTTCGCCGGAGGACGATGCAGAGGTCCGCCGAGTATCCCTGACGAACCTGGGCGCCCAAAGTCGTGAGATCGAGCTCACGTCGTACGCGGAAGTCGTGCTCGCGTCGGCAGCGTCCGACGCTGCGCACCCCGCATTTTCCAACCTGTTCGTCCGCACCGAGTGGGTCTCGGAGCGCGAGACGCTGCTCGCGACGCGTCGGCCCCGAACGCCGGATGAGGCGCAGGTGTGGATGGGCCACGTCGTGGTCGTCGACGGCGAGACCGTAGGCGCGCCGCAATGGGAAACCGATCGTGCACAGTTCCTCGGTCGTGGCCGCGGAGTTCGAGACCCGGCCGCCGTGACCGACGCCCGGCCGCTGTCGAATAGCGTTGGCCCGGTGCTCGATCCGATCGTCAGTCTGCGGCGCCGGGTGCGACTTCGCCCCGGTCAATCCGCGCGCGTGACCTTTGCAACACTGGTCGCGCCATCGCGCGAAGCGGCCCTGGACCTCGCGGACAAGTACCACGAGGTGGCGGCGTTCAAGCGCGCCGCCACGCGAGCGTGGACGCACGCCGAGGAGCAGCTGCACCACCTCGGGATCAACGCCGATGAGGCGCAGCTGTTCCAGCGCCTGGCCAGCTCCATTCTTTACTCGGATCGAACGCTGCGAGGCGCGGCGGAGATCGTCGCGCGACAGTCCGGCGGCCAGGCGGTCTTGTGGGCCCACGGGATCTCGGGCGACTGGCCGATCGTGTTGGTAGAGATCGACGAGGCCGAGCATATCGAACTCGTGAGACAACTGCTCCGTGCGCATGAGTTCTGGCGGTCGAAATGTCTGCCGGTCGATCTCGTCATCCTGAACGACCACGCACCATCCGATGCGCACGAACTGGAGAGGGTGCTGGAGGCGCTGGTCCGCCCGAATCCGTCCGGGATGCATGGGGAGGGAGACAAGTCACTGGGCCGCGTATTCCTTCTGCGTACGGATCAGGTGACTGCGCCGCACCGCGACGTGCTGACATCCGTCGCGCGCGCGGTATTGTCGGGTCGCCGCGGTACCCTCGCAGAACAGATTGCGCCCGCGAATCGCTCCGTCGCCATGGCGGCCTCCCCGCCAAGCTGGCCGCTCGCGACGACGGTGCGGCAGGTTGTCCTCCAGTCGCCGCCGGCTCTCGATTTTTTCAACGGCCTCGGCGGCTTCACGCCGGATGGCCGGGAATACGTGACGATCCTCGATGGGGGACGGCGGACGCCCGCTCCCTGGATCAACGTGATCGCGAATGCAGCGTTCGGCTTTCAAGTCTCGGAGTCGGGGTCGGGCTACACCTGGTCCATTAACAGCCAGGAGAATCAGCTCACCCCGTGGTCGAACGATGCGGTGTCCGACCCGCCAGGCGAAACGCTCTACGTACGAGACGAGGAGACGGGCGAGTTGTGGGGGCCGACGGCACTCCCCATTCGCGACGAGGGCGGTCGTTACGTGTGCAGGCACGGGCAGGGATACAGTCGGTACGAGCACGCCTCGCACGACGTCGCGCTCGAGTTGCTGCAATTCGTTCCGCCCGATGACCCGATCAAGATCTCGCGTCTCACGTTGACGAACCAGTCGGGTCGGCCGCGACGCCTCTCCGTGACGGCCTACGTCGAATGGGTTCTGGGCGTATCACGCGGCGGCTCCAAGCCGTTCATCATCACCGAACTCGATGGCGCCACGAATGCCATGTTTGCGCGCAACCCCTGGAACAGGGATTTCGGTGGGCGTGTGGCGTTTGCCGATCTGGGCGGGGCGCAGACGGCGTGGACCGGAGACCGGACGGAGTTCCTCGGCCGCAACGGAAATGCCGATCGGCCCGCAGCGCTCGAACCGGACGTCCGCCTCACGGGTCGGGTGGGCGCAACCCTCGACCCGTGTAGCGCGCTCCAGTGCACAGTGGACCTGCCCGTGGACGGAAGTGTCGAAGTCATCTTCCTTCTCGGGCAAGCGGCAACCAGAGAGGAGGCGCAGGAGCTGATCGCGCGGTACCGGACCGCCGACCTCGACGAAAGCCTTCGGTCGGTAGTCACGCGATGGGATGAGATGCTCGGCACCGTACAGGTGATGACCCCGGACCGGTCGCTGAACCTGATGCTCAACCGCTGGTTGCTCTACCAGACCCTCGCCTGTCGGGTGTGGGCACGCTCGGCGTTCTATCAGGCCAGCGGCGCGTATGGTTTTCGCGATCAGCTGCAGGATGTCATGGCGCTGAGCGTATCGCGGCCGGAGGTGACAAGAGAGCACCTGCTCCGGGCTGCGGCGCGACAGTTCGTCGAGGGCGACGTCCAGCACTGGTGGCATCCGCCGGTGGGTCGCGGGATCCGGACCCGCGTCAGCGACGATCTGCTCTGGCTGCCATACGTCGTCCACGAGCACCTCATGGCAAGTGGCGACACAGGTCTCCTCGACGAGACCGTACCCTTCCTGGAGGGACCGCTCCTCGCCGACGGGGAGGCTGACTCGTACTTCGAGCCCCAGGTGTCCGAGGAGCGAGCGACGCTGTTCGAACACTGCGCCCGTGCGATCGACCGCAGCCTGCCGGTGGGAAGCCACGGCCTCCCGTTGATGGGCACCGGGGACTGGAATGACGGGATGAACCTTGTGGGCGCCGGAGGGAAAGGGGAGAGTGTCTGGCTCGGCTGGTTTCTGTACGCCATCCTCCGGGACTGGGCCATGCTGGCCGAGGCACGCGGAGAGGGCATGCGCGCGCAGACGTGGCGTGCCCACGGCGACGCGCTGCAGCAGTCGCTCGAGCGGGAGGCATGGGACGGCGACTGGTACCGGCGCGCGTTCTTCGACGACGGAACGCCGCTCGGTTCCGTGGTCAACGACGAGTGTCGGATCGATGGGATCGCGCAGTCGTGGAGCGTGCTGTCCGGCGCCGCGCACGAGATACGGCGGGACCATGCCATGGCCTTGTTCGACAAGTATCTCGTGCGCCGCGACGACGGGCTGGTGCTTCTACTCACACCACCTTTCGATGCTACACCGTTAGAGCCCGGCTACATCAAGGGGTACCTGCCGGGTATCCGCGAGAACGGCGGCCAGTACACCCACGCGGCCGCCTGGGTCGTTGCGGCCAACGCCCGCCTCGGCCGCGGCCGCCGGGCGTTCGAGCTGTTCCGGATGCTCAACCCGATCGGCCACGCCGACA
>JBBQCR010000239.1:0-5754 GCA_038318935.1 Phycisphaerales bacterium | reverse complement strand
AGAAGAACGGACCGCGCGTCGAGAGCGGCGCGTGCACGCATTCGAACTCGTCACTGCCGGAGACGCCATCAAGACTGCCCTGCGTCGGATGCAAGTCGGCCCACACCGAGAGTCGGATGTCCGGCTGCTTCGCGAGAAGGCTGAACACCGGCACGCGATACTTCGGGATCAGCGGCTGAACGATGCGAACTGCGATGGTCATTGGAGTGCTGCGCGCGGCGCGCGAAGGCGCAGCGCGAGTGTAACGCTCGACGCCGCTTCGCAGGGACGCCGGTTATCATCGGCGCATGGCATCGCCCGCATCGACAGAATCGGCGGCACTGGCGGCTGCGCGTCGCTTTTCCGGCTGCCGAGTGCTTGTCACCGGCGGTGCGGGATTCATCGGCTCTCACCTCACGGCAACACTGCTTGACGCAGGCGCACGTGTCCGCGTGCTCGACGACCTGTCGAGCGGACATCGCGACAATGTCGATGCTCGCGCCGAGTTCGTACAGGAAACGGTCACCGCATCCGACGCAACGCTCGATCGCGCTCTGACCGGCATCAGCCACGTCTTCCATCTCGCCGCGATGGTGTCGGTTCCGCAGAGCGTCGAAGATCCGCAAGGGTGCTTTGAGATCAACATTCGCGGCACGGAACGGCTGCTGCGTTCGGCGATTCGTGCCAAAGCTCGTGGTTTTGCAATCGCGAGTTCCGCCGCGGTGTACGGACCCGCGCCGGTCGTTCCCAGCCGCGAAACCGAGCCGATCCGATGCGTCTCGCCCTACGCCGCGAGCAAGGCCGCCGGCGAGCATCTGTTGCAGAGCTACGCGGCCAACTACGGTATTCACGCGGTGAGTTTGCGGCTCTTCAACATCTTCGGTCCGCGCCAGGATCCGAAGTCTCCCTATGCCGCTGCTATCGCGGCGTTCATCTCGGCGGCGCTCGAGGGCCGCACGCCGCGCATCTTTGGCGATGGCCTGCAGACGCGCGACTTCACGCCTGTTTCGAATGTCGTCCAAGCGTTCTGTCTTGCCGCCCACGAATCCAACGGCCAGTCCGGCGAGGTCTTCAACGTCGGACTCGGCGGCTCGGTCACGTTGCTTGATGTGTTGCGCGAGATCGGTCGTGCTGTCGGACGCGACATGACACCGACGTTTGAGCCGCCGCGGGCTGGCGACGTACCGACTTCGGGTGCCAACATCGAACGGACGATCGCGCGTCTGAGCTACCGCCCGGAAATGAGTTTCGCCGAGGGGCTGCGGATCACGGTCGCGAGCGAGCTCGTTCGGCGATGACTTCGCGATAAGCCTTGACCAGATCGGCCGCGACGGTGTCCGAACCGAATCGTGATTCGACGAGTGCACGGCCGCGAGCGCCCATCGCCTTTGCCCCGTCGCGGTCCTTCCACATCGCGAGCATCGCCTGGCCGAAGGCTTGCGGATCGAAGGGAACGATCGTGCCGCATCCTTCGCGAGCGACTTCCGGAAAGTGGCACTGCTCGGTGATGACCGCCGGAAGTCCCATCGCCAAGGCTTCGGTGATGGCCATGCTAAAGGTCTCGTGCCGTGAGATATGTGCGTATGCGTACGCGTCGCGAAGCGCCGAGAACTTGTCGACACCAAAGAGCGGACCCGTGAGATGCACGCGACTCTGCAGTCCGCACCGCGCGATGATCGCCCGGATTTCCTGCTCGGCACCATAGTCCGGGCCTATCACCACGAGATCGGCCCCGCCTCCCGACCGCACGAACACGTTGAATGCCTCGACCAGCACGTCGACGGCCTTCATCGGATGGAGCCGACCGACGTAGACGAAGTAGTCGCGATCGGCGAGTGCGCCATGCCTGGCCCGGAACGATCCCGGCTGCGGATCGGGCAGTCCGGCCAGATCGAGTGAGTTGGGATAGATGCGGTAGCGCGACGGCAGTCGCAGGTGATCAGCCGCGTTGCGTTCGTCCTCGTTGAGGACGTGCACGAAGTCCGCTTTGGCAAGCATCGTGCGATAGCCGATGTGCCAAAAGAGCCGCTTCTTCAGAGCCTTTTGCGACAACATGTAGGGGTAGAGCGAACCATGCGGCGTCACGCAATACGGCATGCTGGCGCGGCGGCACTCCACCGATGACCACAGGATGATCGGTTCCCACACCGAGTGCAGGTGGACGAAGTCGACCTCTCGGATGACCTCTCGCATGCGGGCACGTGCATTGCGGCAGAGGGCGTACTCGACGCGGCTTTCGGGCAATCCGATGCGCTCGACGCGATCGCTGCCCGGTACCTGCTTCACCAGCTTCTCGATGGCTTCTTTGCGATCGTCTCGCTCGAAACCAACGACGCGCACGCGATGCCCTTGCGCCGCCTGCGCGGCCGCGAGCGTCAGCGTCACGACCGGAGGACCGCCGAATGCGGGATCCAGCGAACGCGTCACGTGACAGATGTTGAGCGGTTGGCTGGCCGACTCGGGCAAGGGTGTGGAGGTGATCGGCTTCGGCGAGGTCGTCACTTGAGCCTCAGAAGAGTGATCGCGGCAACGGGGTTTGTCGAGCCAGCCCCTCACGATCCGACTCCCCAACACCCTCGACTACCATCCGGTGCTGGTGAGCAGCGACCACGATGTCCCTCCGTCCCGCGAAGAACTCGCCCGCGCTGCCCGTTCGGGCAGTGGCTGGGCGGTCGTCCAGAGCGTGCTGAGCAAGGTCACGTCGGTCGGTGGGCAGATCATGCTTGGCTGGCTGTTGGTCGAGGGAGATCTCGGTCTCGTCGCGACCGCCATGTCGGTGATGGCGTTGCTGCTCTTCTTCAATCCGCCGCTCATGGCGGATGTGCTGTTGCAGCGGAAGCGTCGATTTGCGATCGACGCGCCCGCTGCGTTCTGGCTGACGCTGGCGATTGCCGCGGTCACCAGCCTCGTGATGGCGATCGCGGCGCCGTTCATCGCTGCGTGGTACGACGCTCCGCAGTTGACTGGACTCTTGCTGGTGGCCGCGATGACGCCGCTCGGTTCGGCGTTCCAGAGTGCGGCGCTTGCTCGACTTCGGATCGACCTCCGACTGGGCGTCATCGCCCGGTGGTCGATCGTCCTCTCGATCGCCACGACCGCTTCGAGCGTGGTGCTGGCGGCCTTGGGCTTCGGCCCCTACAGCATCGCGATTCCGGCGACTCTGATCACATTCGTTTCGTCGTACGCGTTCATTCGCAAGGCGGGACTGGCCGCTGGCGGAAGGGCGACCCGCGCCGCGGACTGGATGGCGCTCTTCCGCGAGTACACGTCGATTTGTGCCGGGCAGTACGCGCACACGCTGTCACTTTTTTGCGATTACCTCGCGCTATCGCTGTTTGCGACCACCGACGAGTTGGGCATCTACTACTTCGCGTTTCGCATGTCGTCGCAGATCAACGGCCTTCTGGCCTACAACGTGAGTCTGGCATTGCAGCCGGTCTTCTCGCACCTCGCGCACGACGCCAACGCCCAGTCAGCCGCTTTTCTCAAGGCCTGTCGGGCGATCGGCATCGTCGCGATTCCGCTGTGTCTCTTGCAGGCCGCGCTTTCCGAGACCGGACTGCGTCTCTTCTTCCAGCCGCGATGGCTGGTCGCGGCGCCGATCCTCGCGCTACTCAGTATCGCCCAGGCGTTCTTCTTCACCGTCGGGCCCACGCAGGCAATGCTGAAGGCGCAAAGCCGCTTCGGAAGCTACGTCTTCTGGCAGGGAGTTCAGGCTGCCGTCCTCCTGCCGACGCTCTTTCTTGCGGCCGGAGTCGTCGGTCCGTGGCTTGAAGCGACATGGCAGATACCCAACGCCCGAGCCCTTGCCGTTGCTGGTGCGTTGGTGCTGGTCTACGCGATCTCCTGCCCAGCGGGCGTCTGGTTCGCGATTCAGGGGCGTGGCGGATCACTGCGAGACGTTGTCGCGATGTTCGTGGTGCCGATCTGTGTTGGCCTGCCCGCAGCGATCGTCGCGTGGTTCGTCAGCCAGTTCGCGCCGCCGACGAGACTCGGGGCGGGCGTCGCTGTCGGAGTCGCTTCACTCCTCTTCGTGCCGCTTTTCCTCGCGACCCTGCGACTGGTGTCGCCCGAACTGCTGACGTCGATCCGCTCGTTCATCCGACGACGCGGGGCGTGACCGCAGCGACGAAACCGTCGACCATCGACGCGATGTTCCAGCCGCCGACGTCCTCGACCGTCGCCAGCGCCGCCGCGGACATTCGACTTCGTTCGGGAGAATCGCCCAGCAGATCCTCGATCGCCGCGGTGAGCGCCCCGATGTCGCCGTCGGCGTAGAGCCGGCCGTTGACGCCATTTTTGAGTGCCTCGATCTCCGGGCCGTGCGGCATCCGCTGATCGCTCGTCACGACGGGAAGCCCGTATGCGAACGCGTGGAGGAGACTCAGACCGATGGCTGCCGGGAACGCTAAGCACGAACCACCCAGCATCCACGGCGCGAGCGTGGACTCGTCATAGATCGCCCCGACGAACCGAACGCGGGCGGCGATGCCCAGTCGCTCGCTCAGCATCTCCAGCCGCTTCCGTTCTGGTCCATCGCCGATGATGACGCAGCGGGCCAGCGGGCGATGCGACGCCACGTGCACGAACGCTTCCAAGAGCCAATCCACGCGTTTCCAAGCCTCGAGGCGCGAAACGAAGACGACGACCTCTCCGCGGGTGCAGTCGTTCGATGCGAGAAATGCGTCCACGCGATCGGGCGTCCACGCGGACTTCGCCGCTCTCACGGGGGCGAGATCCAGCGAGTTGGGAGCGACGAATACACGGTCCTTCGACTGCCCTTCGCGGACGAGGAGTTCCGCCACGCCGGGCGAGTACAGCACGCACGCGTCGCTGAGCGCGAGGAGCCCATGCCGCGTCCGACGCCGCAGCGCCGTCTCTCGCTTGCCGACGCCATGGCCCCAGAGAATCGTGCGAACGCCATTCAGTCGGCCGCGCAGAAGTGCTGGCACGAGATGCGCGTATCGCGAGTTCCACGGCAGGATCACCGCGTCGCAGGGGCGCTTGACCGCTCGAAAGACGCCGGGCTGCCAGATGAACGGACCTCGCTCGCGATACGGAGCGTGCACGCAGCGAAATCGCTCGCTCCCGGTCGCCCCCTTGAGGCTGCCTTGCTTGGCGTCGAGATCGGCCCAGACTTCAAGGTCGATGCCGGGCCTGCTCGCGAACTCGGCAAACACCGCTTCCCGATACGCGGGAATCAGCGGTTGGACGATGCGCACGCGAAGCGGCCGCGGGTTCGCGGTCATCCGACACCAGCTTCAACAAGCGTCTGCTCGGCGATCGCCGTCCAATCTAATCGTTGGCGGCCACCGGCGACCGCCGCGGCGCTCAACGTCGCCCGCCGCTCGGGCGCACGCTCCAGATCGAGCATCGCCTGCGCGAACTCCCGAGCGTCACCGCGGATGACCACCACGCCCTCGTCCTCTCCCGCGATCGGCAGGAGGCAGCGATCACCGATGATCGCGGGCGTGCCGACCGACATTCCTTCAACGACCGCAAGCCCGAAACCTTCGTATTTTGGTCGATGCACCAGCGCGATCGCCTCCCGCAACGCCGCGAGCTTTCGCTCGTCATACAGCGGACCGGTGAAGTGAACGTGCGACGCGACGCCCGCTGACTTTGCGGCCGCAGTGATTGCCGACTGCTCGCCCCAGTCAGGCCCGATCAGGACGAGATCCGCGCCGCTGCCGCTGCTGCGACAGACGAGATACGCATC
The DNA here is from genome assembly GCA_038318935.1 of Phycisphaerales bacterium. Lineage (GTDB taxonomy): Bacteria > Planctomycetota > Phycisphaerae > Phycisphaerales > SM1A02 > JAEUIT01. The sequence continues at coordinate 56 of JBBQCR010000239.1, read as the reverse complement.
GAGGAGATCGGCGAGACCCTTCACGGGATCGAGTCTTCCGAGGAACACGAAGTACG
>JBBQCR010000238.1:0-5758 GCA_038318935.1 Phycisphaerales bacterium | reverse complement strand
AATCTGATGCAGGCGACAGCGATCGACCGCACTCTCCTCGTCGAGCGGCACTTGATCTCCAAGCAGTTCGCCGACGCCCAGGCGCCGCGGGCGGTTGCGATTTCAAGCGACGAATCACTCTCCGTGATGGTCAACGAAGAGGATCACCTTCGCATGCAGATCCTGCTGCCGGGCTCGCGCCTCGTTGATTGCTTCAGCAGCGTCAGTCGGCTCGACGAAGCGCTCGAGCGATCGCTCGACTTCGCGTACGCCCAGCGCTGGGGCTATCTCACGGCCTGCCCCACCAACGTTGGCTGCGGCATTCGCTTCTCGGTGATGCTCCATCTGCCCGGACTCAAGCTGACCAACGAGATCGAGAAGGTCCGGCACGCCGCCAAGGATCTCCATCTGGCGGTGCGCGGTTTCTACGGCGAAGGCTCGGAAGCGATCGGCGACTTCTATCAAGTCTCCAATCAACTGACCCTCGGGCGCAGCGAAAGCGATCTCTACGACATGTTCGCCAAGCTCGTCGTGCCGCAACTCGTCGACTACGAACGAACCGCCCGGCGCGTCCTCTTGGAACGCAGCGGCACCATCGTCGAGGATCGTGTGCACCGAGCGCTCGGTGTATTGCGGAGCGCCAGACTCCTGAGCGTCGAGGAAGCTATGAAGTTCCTCAGCCGAATCCGACTTGGAGTCTGCCTCGGACGACTGCCCGAGATCGACTTGGCGACCGTAAACCGGCTCTTCCTACAGATCCAGCCAGCCCACCTGCGCGTGACCACGCAGACTGCCGAAGCCGATGGCGACCTGAAGGAAACCAGGGCGACGATGGTGCGTAGGACGCTTGCGGTCCGTTGAACGGCGAATCCCAAGTCGCCATAATGACCGTTGCAGGTTCGTTCAAAATTCTCTCGAAAGAGGTCTCTCTGTGTCTCGACTCTCTGCTCTCACCGCGACCGGCGCCCTCTGCGCCATCGCTTTCATCAGTGCCTCCGCGCAGGCCACCAAGGTGCACGTTCAGATCAATGGCAGCGTCGAGTTCGCGCTGCCGACCAGCGGTCCGCTGGCGCCGGTGAATCCTGGCGACGCCGCCATGATGAAGTTTGACGTTGATTCCAACGTCTTCGTCAACAGTCCCAACTTTCCGACTCGGGGCTACAACATCATCCCGGGCAGCTTCTCGCTGAAGATGGGTTCGGTGACCATCGGCTTCGCGAATCCGATGCCGCCGGGGAACCCGCCGTACTTCGTACTCCGCAACAACGATCCAGCGGTCGACGGCTTCGTCGTCTCGCGGAACGTGGACTTTCCCGTGGGCGTGCCAACTTCGGTGAGCAACAACATCGTGCTCAACTTTTTGCGGACCTTCAACAGCGGCACTGCCCTCATCTCGTTGAATATTCTCGATGCCTTGGGCAACTACACGTTCGCCGACCTGAGCGTCTTCAACTGGACGCTCGATCAGGGCCCCGGCACGCCGGTCGGGATGATCTACGAATCGATGAGCATCACCCTCGCCTGTCCGGCTGACCTTGATGGCAACGGTGCCGTCGACGCCGCCGATCTCAGCGTACTCTTGGGCGCGTGGGGAACGCGCGGCAGTTCCAGCGATCTCAACGGCGACGGCGTCGTTGATGCTGCCGACTTGAGCGTCCTGCTTGGCGCCTGGGGTGCGTGCGGCTGATCGGCGCCGGCGCACATCGCGAACCCGCGCGGGAGTTTGCGGCGCGGCGACGGCAACGCCGTGACGGACTCGCCGATCGATTATGCTCGGCGGATGCCCGTCACGGAAGTTGCTCGCACCATCCGCAACGCCAAGCGATACGCCGAGATCCTCGACGTCTTGGTGCGCAACGGATTCGCCGACGTGGTCACGCAGTTCGGCCTCGACCGTCTGCTTGATCGCGGCTACCGCTTCTTTGGCGGAGGAGGCGCGGCATTCACCGAACAGATGTCGCGCCCCGCCCGCATGCGGGTGGTGATGGAGCAGCTCGGGCCGACATTCATGAAGCTCGGGCAGATGCTCTCCTGCCGCCGCGATCTGATTCCCGACGAATGGGCCGACGAGTTCGCGAAGCTGCAAGCCGAGGGACCCAAGCTTCCCTTTGAAGTGATTCAGGCGACGCTGGATGTCGAGTTCGACGGTCGCACGCTCGAAGTCTTCGAGTCGATCGACACGGAACCGATCGCGGCCGCCTCGATGGCTCAGGTGCATCGCGCTCGCCTGATCGACGGGACTCCGGTGGTGCTCAAGGTCCTTCGCCCTGGAACTGAAGAGCGGACACAGGCTGATCTCGAGATCCTCCAGACGCTTGCTGGCTACGCGACGGCCCACCTGCGAAGCAGCGGTTTTGATCCCGCCGGCGTGGTCCGTGAGTTCACACGCGAGCTCAAGCGCGAAGTCGACTTCACGTTCGAGGGGCGCAGCACCGACAAGCTCCGCAACGCGTTCGCCGACGATCCGCACGTGCGTTTCCCGCAGGTGTATTGGGAAGCGACGACCAAGCACGTTCTCGCGCTGGAGGAGTTCAAGGGGATTCTTCTCTCACGACTCAAGCCCGACGAACTCACGCGGGAGCAGCGTCGCGAGGTCGTCGGCTACGGTGCGGCGGCCGTGGCTCGACAGTGTCTTGAACTCGGGTTCTTCCACGCCGATCCGCATCCTGGCAATCTCTTCGCGCTCACCGCTGATGATGGAAGCATGATCGCTGGCTTCATCGATTGCGGCATGACCGGTCGCATCGACCATCGCACCATGATCTCGCTGGCCCGACTGGTGAAGGCGGTCGCGGAGGCAAACACCGACGACGTCATCTCCGTCGCGGGACTGCTCGCGGACATTCCACCGAAGAAGCTCGACGATCCGGCGTTCCGCTCGGACATGGCAGAGATCGTCTCCTCGTTCGAGGTGACGAGCTTTGCTCAGTTTGACCTGCCAGGACTTCTCAACGATCTCTTCAAGACGATGCGGTCCCATCAGTTGCATTTTCCGTCGGAACTGGTCCTGCTGATCAAGGCCCTCACCACCATTGAATCGGTGGGCCGCAGTCTGGATGAAACGTTCGATCTGATCTCCTACCTCCGCCCGAGCATCGAACGAATTGTCGCCGAGCGCTACGGCTGGCGGGCGATCCGGCATCGCGTGCGCGAGGGCGTCGAGCAATACGCGTCGCTCATCGAAGAGGTACCGCGCGAACTGAAGATGCTGCTATCAACGGTGCGGCGCAACAACTTCGCTGTGAATCTGCAGCATCGCGGACTGACGCAGTTGACGCGCACGATCGAACACGCCAGCCGCAACATCGGCTTTTCGTTGATGATCCTCGGGCTCACGCTCAGTTCGGCGCTTCTGATTCACGCCAGCGGCCGCAGCGAACGCCCCGGACTTGAGACGCTTGGCATCATCGGTTTCTGCCTCGCCGGCGCGATGGGTGTTCTCTACGCCATGGGCAACCGCAAGTGGCTGGCCCAGAAGCGCAGCGCCCGCGGCGAAGAGGAAGAGTGATCGTTGAAAACAGCTGATGCGATCAGCGTCGCCCACGCTTGTTGCTGGCGGCCTTTCGATTGCTCGCAGCGTTGGCGGCGCTTGGCTTCGAGGCGCTCTTGGGTGCGTTGAGTTTCGACGCCGCCCGTGAGAGACTCGGGGCCTTGCCAAGCGGATTGTTCGCTCCCTTGGCATCGGACTTCTCGTGCATGGACGAGTTCGCCGCGCTTCGCAGCGCCGAGCCGAATCCCGAGAGCATGCCGGAGATGCCCATCGCCATCTCGCCAGCAACACCGGCGATCGCGCGACCGCTCGCCTTCGCTGCTTCCACCGCCACATCGGGGGCGTTCTGGACCGCGGACTTCGCTGCATCCTTCGTCGCCGGTGCGATCTTCGAACTCGCCGTCTTGGCCCGCCGAGTCAATTCATCGAGGAACTTTTCCGACTCCTTCGACATGTCCTTCGCAGCGTCGCGCACCGCGTCGAAGAACTTCTCCTGCAACTTGCTCGCCTTCTCGACCAGCGGCTTGATGTCGTTCTTCGCAACCCGCCGCCCGGCGGTCGCGCCGTGATCTACAGCGCGGCCTGCCGACGAGGCCGCCGCATTGATGGCATCTGACATGCCGTCGAAGACCTGATGCAGCACGTTGGCGTGATCCGCAGGCACGGCCTTGGCAAGTCCGTCACGCACGCCATGAAGTGTCTCGAGCGTCACCGTTCGCAGGTGGCCTGCGATCTCGGTTGCCCCGAGTTCCCCTTCGGTGAGCGCATCCTTGACCAGATCGTGCATGCGGGCCCGAATGTCCACCCGCTCTTCGGCAATTCGCTTCGCTCGCGCGGCCGTTGTCGAGCCCTTCGAGGAAGCCGCCGCGGGCTTATCGCTCGATTGGGCGGTGGATTTGGAGTGGGTGGAAGTCTTCGAGGAAGTTGTCGTCTTCTTGGCCATGGATCGATCTCGTTACTGTTCGCAGGGCGTGCATCCACTACGGACGACCGCAGCATACGACCAGTGGGCGAGGAGCGATCGAGCCGCGTGCCGAAGAGATGCCGGAATGCTGCGACTCGGGTGGTCCACCGATTTCGATTCCGTACACTGCAGCGGTGGACGGGGGCGAGCTGCCCCTTGATTTCCTCGAACGAGCTTTGGTGCCGTGACCACCGCAAGCCGCCCTCCCCATCCCTTCGTCTACACCCTGCTGATCGTGCCCTTCGGCGCCGTTGGCGGGTACGTCACGGTGGCGCTCGTCTTCCTCGCCACGCAATTCGGACTGACGGTCCAAGATGGGGCGCTTCTGATCACGGCCAACATGGTGCCGCACGTCTGGAAGTTCTTCTGGGCACCGGTCGTCGATACCACGCTGACCCGGAAGTGGTGGTACCGGCTTTCACTGGTGCTCTCTTGCGTCGGGATCGTGGCGATGAGTGCCGTTCCCTTGAGCAAGGCAAACCTGTTCCTCCTTGGCGCGACGATCTTCCTTACAAATCTTGCGACCACATTTCTGGGCATGGCCGTCGAAGGGCTCATGGCCCACGCGACCTCCGACGCCCAACGTGGTCGGGTCGGCGGTTGGTTTCAAGCGGGCAACCTCGGCGGCGCCGGACTTGGCGGCGGCGCAGGACTCTGGATGGCCACGCATCTGCCGTCGCCTTGGATGTCGGGAGCGGTGCTTGGGGCGATCTTCCTCGGCTGCGGTGCCGCCCTCCGATTCGTCCCCGATGTGCTGCGCGAGCACCGCGTGACGGGGCTCCTGCGCACGATGGGCGGCGTCGCCGTCGAGTTCTGGGAGATGATCAAATCCCGCAGCGGCCTCCTCTGTGCTGTCCTCTGCATCCTGCCGATCAGCACCGGTGCTGCGACCGCCGTCCTCGCGCAATCGGAAGTGGCTGCGAAATGGGGAGTCGGCGAAGACACCGTCTCGCTCGTCAACGGCGTGTTGAGCGGGTTCATCTCCGCCTTCGGATGCCTGGTCGGTGGAGAGATCTGCGCTCGCTTCAGCTCACGCCGCGTGTACGTCGTTGTCGGCGCGATCATGGCACTCGTGGCGGTCGCTATGGCCGTATCGCCATTCGTGCCGACGAGCTACGTCGTCTTCGGGCTGCTCTACGCGTTCATCGTTGGTCTGGCGTACGCGGCGTTCACGGGCTTCGTCCTCGAAGCGATCGGCAAGGGCGCAGCGGCAACCAAGTACAACGCGTTCGCCTCGCTGTCCAACACACCGATCACCTATATGGGCTTGATCCTCGCGTGGGTCTACGAATACTCCGACGCCCAACGGATGCTCTTGACGGAGG
>JBBQCR010000237.1:0-5761 GCA_038318935.1 Phycisphaerales bacterium | reverse complement strand
CGTAGGTGTAGTTGCCGTCAACGGCGACATCCCACAACGTGCTCACGTTGACCGCGATGACGAGGCCGATGGCCGTCAGCAGCCCGACGATCGCAGCCCGCAAGAGGACCGCCGGTCCAAACTCCCGGATGATCTCCCGTCCGCGAAAGAGAACACGACCGGCCGTCGGCTGATAGATGCCGGTGATGGCGTTGAAGAGCGTGGTCTTGCCGGCTCCGTTGGGACCGATCACCGCGAAGATCTGCCCGCTGTCCACCCCGAAGCTGACGTTCTCGTTGGCGACCAGACCGCCGAAACGCATGGTCACGCCGTCGACCTCAAGGATGCGCTCGCTCATCGGGTCGCCCCGCTCGTCGTCGCAGCTTTGGTCGGTCCGCCGTGGGCCCGCGGCTTCCGCGCCGGCACCAGTCCGTCGGGCTTGAAGCGCATCATGAGGATCAGCGCCAAGCCGAACAGCAGGAACTTCCAGTTGTTGGGCGATCCGAACACGCTGCCGGTCGAAGTCCAGTTCTTCGACTGCATCCAGGTGAAGAGTTTCTGCAGGAGGATGTCGTTGACACCGATCATCACCAGCGCGCCGATCAGGACGCCGGAGATGTTGCCCATGCCTCCAACGATGACGATGCAGAGCGCGAGGATCGACACTTGGAAGTCGTAGTTGGACGGTTCGCCCGAGGAACTGAGGGAACTCGCCCACAAACCACCGGCGAACGCAGCGAGCGCTGCGGCAGTCGCGAAGGCGACGATCTTCGTCGGTACGGGCGGAATGCCCATCGCCTTCGAGGCCAATTCGTCTTCGCGCACACTCATCCACGCCCGGCCGATGCGCGAACGTTCGAGGTTGCGATTGCAGAGGACAACGATCGCCAGAAGTCCAAGAAAGAGGTAGTACCACGGCACCGGCGTGTCGGTCTGGAATTCGTACCACCCAAGGGCGTAGCCGCCACCATCGTTGACGATCCAAGGCAGCGTCGGCGCGGGAAGCGGATTGATGCCTTGCGTGCCCTTGGTGATCGTCTCAAGATTCTTGAGGACGTCCTGCGTGATCTCACCGAAGCCCAGCGTCACGATGGCCAGATAGTCGCCACGCAATCCAAGGGTCGGCGCGCCGAGCAGGAATCCCGCGACGGCGCCGATCGGCAAGGTCAGCATCAGCGCTGGCCAGAAACCGAGTTGGAAGGGATACGTATCCGCGGTGAGGATGGCGAAGGCGTACACGCCGATAGCCATGAACGCCGCGATCCCTAGATGCAGGAGACCGGTGAATCCGGTGACGACATTGAGACCGAGGCCGAGGATCGCGTAGATGAAAATCGTCTTCATCGGATCGATCAGCCCCCAACCGCCGACGGCCCAGTCCGCGATCGGAAGCAGCAGCGCAACTGCAAGGAAGATCAGGTCGAGTCGGGCGGCACCGCGCTGCCGCGCACATATTGGGCGGACTGCGCGACGCATCAGACCTTCTCCTTCGCCCGCAGGCCAAGGAGTCCCGCGGGGCGGAAGACGAGAATGACAATCAGCGCCGCGAAGACGAGCGTGTTGGTCCAGCGAGCCTCGAGATAGCCGTCACTCAGCGAGCGCATCACGCCGATGAGCAGCCCTCCGAGCACCGCCCCGGGAAGACTGCCGATCCCGCCGACGACCGCTGCGATGAAGGCATCCATTCCGACGCGGTATCCGAGCTGGAAACTGATCGTGCCGTTGTTCAGGGCGTACACGACGCTTCCGAAGCCGCCCAACGCACCGCCGATGAAGAAGGTCGCGCCGACCACACGATCAGTGTTGATCCCCATGAGGCTGGCGGCCGTCGGATTCTGGGCAACGGCTCGCATCGCCTTTCCGAGCTTCGTGAATCGAACGAGCCACCAGAGCGTGACCATGAGCGGAACGGTGACGACCACGATGAGAAGGTCGCGCACGGTGACCGTGACGCCCGAGTCGCCGCCGATGATCGGCGTTGCTGGAACGAGCGGCGGAAATCCCTTGGGAGCCGACGCCGAGACCCCACCGTTGAAGACATCCATCGGAAGGCCTCCCCAGAAGAGGCCGATGTTCACCAGAACGAACGAGACGCCGATCGCCGTGACCAAGAGCGTCAGCTTCGGAGCCTTCCGCAGTGGGCGATACGCGATGGTGTCGATGAGCAGGTTGAGCGAGCCGCAGAAGAGTGCCGCCGACACGAGCAAGAGGATCACCCCGGCGATCCCCAGCGGTCCGGTCCAGGTCGCGATCCCCAGCATGCCGATCAGCGTGAGGGCAAGGAAGCCGCCCAACATGCAAAGATCGCCGTGGGCCCAATTGATGAGCTCGATGATCCCGTAGACCATCGTGTAACCCAGCGCGATGAGCGCGATGATCATCCCGTTGGAGAGGCCGTTGACCAACAGCTGGAGGAGGTACTGAATCTCCAACTCCATTGCGTCGGACACTCCAGATCGTGCAAGCGGCGTGCGGGCGGAATCAAGCGACGCGGAGGAAGTCGGTGTTACTGGCCGAGCACCTTCACGAATTCGAACTTGCCGTCCTTGACGGTTTGTCCGGACATGACCTTGTTGGTGGTGTCGCCCTGTTCGTCAAAGCTCCAGGTGCCGAGTGCACCTGCGAAGTTCTTGGTGGCAGCGACCGCGGCGCGGATCGACTCGCGATCCTTCGACTCGGCGCGATCGATCGCATCCAAGAGGACCCGCGCTGCTTCGTAGCCGTACACCGCGTAGGCCTCGGGCTCGGTGTTGAATCGCTTGATGTAGTTAGCGCGGAATTCTGCGCCCTTGCCGGTGAGCTTGTCAGCCGGCAGGCCGCCGAAGGTGATGTAGGTCTTGCCATTGAGGTTGTCGGCGCCGGCGGCATCGATGAACGCCGTCTCGAAGCAGCCGTCGGGAACCATCATCGGAGCGGCGACGCCGCCAGCCCGCAAGTCCTTGGCGATCTGACCGGCGTTGTTCTGGGTGGTGCCGCCGAAGTAGACGAGTTCGGCGCCGGTGGACTTGATCTTCGTCACCAGCGACTTGTAGTTGGCGGCTTTCGGGTCGATGCCCTCGAATCCGACTACCTCCAGACCAATGCTCTTGGCTCGCTCCTGGAAGACGTCGGCGATGCCCTTTCCGTAGAGCTCGCGGTCGTGCAGGATGAAGACCTTCTTCGCCCCGAGTTCCTTGGTCCACTCAGCGGCGACCGCGCCTTGCAGATCGTCGGTCGGCACCACGCGGAAGTAGTTGATCTTGCCGCTCGGACGATAGACCTTGGGTTCGTTCTTCTCGCCGGTGCCCGGCTTCGTAAGACCGGGGTAGGTGTTGGCGGGACTCACCATCACCAAGCCTTCCTTGTTCAGGATCGGCATCGAGATCTTGCTGGCGCCGGAATTGAACGTTCCGATGTAGCCAACGATCTCTTTGTCCTTGACGGCCTTGTTCGCGTTCTGCGCTTCGGTCTGCGGATCCCAGTTGCCCCGCTGCGGACTGGCGTCGTCCCAGTCCTCGAACACGATGGCGTACCCGTCGATCGTGGCATTCACTTCCTCGATCGCCATGCGAATGCCGTTCACCATCGTCGTGGTCTGGGCATTCGCGCTGCCGGTCCGCGGCAGGCTCGAAACGATCTTCAGCACTTTCTTCTCGCCCTCCTGCCCCGGTGCGGCGTGGGGAGCCGGTCCCATCGCGAGACCTCCCACGAGGTTGGCGGCAAAGGCGAGTCCGGCGAGAGCGGCGAAGGCGATGGATCGTGTGCGCATAGCAGTAGCGGAGGAAGGAAGGATGCCCCACGGAACTCAGGTGAGTGGAAGCAGGAAGGGCGACAGGGAATATAGAGGGTGAACCGAATCTTGTCCCGCGCCGCACCTCGCGGAGCGGAGGATCCTGAGCCCGTCGGGACACAGCGAAACTCCCCCACTTCCCGCACCACGACGGTCAGCGCTGATTCGGCGACTTCTTCTCCACGGTCTGAGCGGCCAACGCTGCCTGTCGCTGCCGATCGAGTTGGGCGAGTTCGACGTCCAGATCGACCGTCGGCAAGGGCGCGGCCTTGGGGTCCTCGATCGGGCGACCCTCGACTAGGCGCAGAATGATGTCTGCCGCCAAGTGCGCGGGATCGCGGCCGTGAAACCTGAGGACCACGCGCCGCAGCTCTTCTGCCGCGATTGCGACGTTTCGCGAGTCCTTGAGGAACATCGTCGCGGCGTCGACGATCGGCCTGGTGCCGATCCAGGGTGGCGCCGGCACGAACTCCGGGACGATCTGTCGCCCGGCGATGATGTTGGGCAGCAACCGGAACGGCGTGCGCAGCATGATCTTCGCTCCCAGCCACGAGAGAACTCCGGTCCGATAGATGCCGATCATCGGACGATGCTGACGCGTGAGATCGAGGCTGACCGTCCCGGAGACCGCGAGCGCGAGATCCGTCCAGTGGACGGCCGCTTCGATGTCTCCAATCACCAGATGCAGCCCGACGGGCATGTCGACAATGTTGGCTCGGATGAGTCGAGCCAATCGATCGTTCGCGGCGACGATCAGTCCCACGGAGCCGCGATTGCGGTCGGAGAGTTCAACATAGCTCTTCACTAGGAGCGGCAGATTGGCCTTCACCTCGCTGCTCCGGGATCCGGGCAAGAGCAAGATGCGCGGCGATCCCTGCGGCAGGGTCTTCTGGCGAATCGCTATGTCCGCCGTGTTCAATTCGCGATTGATCACCGGGTGCCCGATGAATTTCGCCATGACCTGCCGCTTGCGGAACCATGCCTCCTCGAACGGCAGAAGGCACATCACCACATCGGTGCAGGCCTTGAGCTTCTTGATCCTCCAACCGCCCCAGGCCCACAACTGCGGCGCCACAAGATGGGCGACGCGCACACCCTTGGGCTTGAGGTGCTGGCAGATCGGGAAGTTGGCCGCCGGACTGTCGACGGGCACGTGTACGAGCACGCGATGCTGGGTAATCCAGCGTTTGAGTTTCTGGATCTCGCTGCGCACGGCGAAGATCTTCTTGAAGCCGTTCAGACCCATCGCCCCGTCATCGCAGGACGAGGAGATGAGCGTCGCTCCGGCCGCCTCCATCAACGGTCCCCCCCATGCAAAGATGTTGAGCCCCGGATCGCGTGCTTTCAGTTCCGCGATCACCGGCGCAGCGTGCGCGTCGCCCGAGGGTTCAAAGGCGGTAAACAGCACCGCTCGCCCCCGGCGTGGCGCCGTGGTGGCATCGAGGATCTCTGGATCCGCTGCGGCCGAAGCCAGATCCTGCTTTCTGTCGGGCCCACGATCCGTCACTACAGTCGCCTCCCGGGCGGACGCACGCACCAAGGCGCGTCCTGACGTTGGTGCTCGTTGGTACAGTGCTCCGCTTTCATCAGCGTACCCCGTTGTGGACCGATCGCGTGCGATCGACGCCGCCGAGATTCATCAACGTCGGACTTTCGTCCTGTCCCCCTGCAAGCCCGTCCATGCTCAAGCGCACTCATCATTGCGGATCGATGCGGTCGACCCACGTCGGCCAGACCGTCGTCCTTTGTGGTTGGATCAACACCTATCGCGACCAAGGGCGTGGACTGCTGTTTTGCGATCTCCGCGACCGGGAGGGGCTCTGCCAAGTGGTCTTCAACCTCGAGGAAGTGCCGCCGCACGTCGTCGAGGCCGCCCGCAGCCTTCGCCGCGAGGACGTCGTCGCCGTCAAGGGTCTGGTCCGCAAGCGCGCTGGCGATTCCAACTTGAAACTTGCCACCGGTGAGATCGAGGTCGTGGCCACGGAACTCGAAGTCCTCAACAAGACCGAGACG
>JBBQCR010000236.1:0-5771 GCA_038318935.1 Phycisphaerales bacterium | reverse complement strand
TACCGCACTCAAGACCGCCGACTCCGGGTACCTCACCCGAAAGCTCTGCGACGTCGCCCAGTCGGTCGTCGTCATCGAGCACGATTGCGGTACTCCGCACGGCGTGCCGAAGCGGGCGATTTACAAGGGCGAAGAGGTCGATGTTCCGCTGCGTGAAGCGATCCGTGGCCGCACCAGCCGTCAGACGATCATCGATCCGATGACGGATCGGGTGATCGTCGAGCAGAACCAACTCGTCACCGACGCAATCGCGTTGGAGATCGAGCGGCTCCGCATCGACTCGGTGCAGGTCCGCAGTTCGCTCATTTGCGACACCAAGCGGGGCGTGTGCGCACGCTGCTACGGCATGGACCTCTCGACGGGCAAGCTCGTCGAGGTCGGCATGGCCGTCGGCATCATCGCCGCGCAGTCCATCGGTGAACCGGGTACGCAGCTCACGATGCGTACCTTCCACACCGGCGGCGTCGCGGCACGGGCCACCACCGAGAACAGCCACAAGGCGCTCAACACTGGCCGCGTGGTTCTGCGCGACTGCAACGAAGTTGAAGTCGAGTCGGCCGAAGGCGGTCCGGCCATGGTCGCCCTCAAGCGCAACGGCGAGATCCTGGTGTTCGACGCGAAGGATCGCGAGTTGGAGAAGTACAAGGTCCCCTACGGCGCGGTCATCCGCGTCAAGAACAACGAGCAGGTCAAGAAGGGTCAGACCCTCGTCGAATGGCAGCCCCACGCGACGCCGATCCTTGCCGAGAAGTCCGGCATCGTTCGGTTCAAGGACTTGGTCGAGGACACCACGTTCCGCATCGAGAAGAAGAAGGGCAGCGACGCAGCCGGAGATCGAGCTGGTGAAAGGGGTGGCGACGAGATGATCGTCATCGAGCACACCGGCGAGAAGCATCCGCAGATCACCATCGAGGACAGCAACGGCACCATCCTTGACTTCCATCACTTGCCGGCCAAGGCCCGCATCGAAGTCAAGGACGGACAGAAGATCAAGATGGGCGAGATGCTCGCCCGTCAGCCCAAGGACACCGCGAAGTCGGCCGACATCGTCGGCGGTCTCCCGCGGGTCACGGAGATCTTCGAGGCCCGCATCCCGAAGGATCCGGCGGTCATGGCCGAGATCGGCGGACGGGTCGAACTCCACAGCGACAAGCGCAAGGGCAAGATGACGATTCGCGTCGTCAGCGAGTCCGGGCTCGAACACGATCACCACGTGCCGCAGGGCAAGCATCTGCTCGTGCACACCGGCGACCGAGTCGACGCAGGCGATCCGCTCACCGAGGGTCCGATGGTGCCGGCGGATGTCCTCCGCATCAAGGGCGAGGAACCGCTCTACATCTACATGCTGGACGAGGTGCAGAACGTGTACCGCGCCCAAGGCGTGCCGATCTCGGACAAGCACATCGAGGTCATCCTGCGGCAGATGCTGTCGAAGGTCCGCATCACGTCGCCTGGTGACACCGAGTTGCTTCCCAACGACGTGGTCGACAAGTTCGTCTTCCGCGAGATGAACGACTCCGTCATGCGGAAGTTCCGCATCGAGGATCCGGGCGACACGGGTCTCACCACCGGCTCCTTGGTCGACCGCGAAGAGGTCAAGGAGAAGAACGCTTTGGCCGAGGCCGAAGGCAAGAAGTCAGCCAAGACCAAGAAGGGCAAGCCGGCCAGCGGCAAGACCCTGCTCTTGGGTATCACGAAGGCCTCGCTGCAAGCCGAGTCGTTCCTCTCAGGTGCAAGCTTCCAGGAGACCACCCAGGTTGTCACCGAAGCAGCCCACAAGGGTGCGATCGGCAAGCAGCAGGGCCTGAAGGAGAACGTGCTGCTGGGTCACCTCATCCCTGCGGGCACCGGCTTCGATCCCTACGCCAAGCTCCGCATCCGCAAGCTCGTCGACGAGCCAGAGGGCTACGAAGGCGATCTCGAGATGCTGGCAGAAGCGGCCGAGGAAGCCGAAGCACTGGGGGCGGAACGGTACGACCCGACCGCGCCAAAGATTGCTCTCTCGACCTTGACCGAACGTGACGAGGATGCCGAAATCGAATCAGTCGGCGGCGGCACGCAAGTGATCACGGAAGAGCCAGCGGGCGAACGCGGAGACGCCTGAACCCATTGGACCTGAAGCCAGACCGTAAGAACCGTTGAGCTCCGCCCAGAGTGTGGGCCAACGGATGACACAAAAGCGACAGGGGCGACCACTTGGTCGCCCCTGTCTTTGTTCCCTCGGCGCCCCGCACGACCGTTCGATCCAACTACTTCGCTGGCTTCCACGCCGAACTCGGATTGAACGTGGAGAACGATTTCCCCGCACTGAGCGTGTCCTCGCCCAAGTCACTTTCGTAGACGACGCCAGCGGCGTCCACCATGAAGCTCATGACACCGCTGTTTCCGTAGTCAGCCGGATATGCAAAGAGCCCAAAGCCGCCGGTCATCTGGCCGTTGACGACGTAGCTCTTTGCGCCGCCAGACGCGTCGCTTCCTTGCCCAGTCAGAATCTTGAAGTAGTAGCCGTGGAATGGGCTCGGCTGATCGCGATTCTGGTTGTCGTAGCCATCGCTCGTCGCGCTCGCCACGAGTGCGCCGATCGGGCTCGCTGGTTCGCCCGCAGTCGTCGGCCAATACAGGCCGTTGCGCGTCCCATCGTCGCTCCTGATGCGCTGGGCGAAGGCACCAGCAGGATGACCGTCTCGACTCTGGGCCGCGTATTCGTTCTGTGCGTCGACATAGGCGCGACAGAGATTGATGACGACGAGTTCGTTTCGTCCAACGCGCCGTGCGAGCACCTCTTCAATGCCAGCGGCAGTATCGAAGCGCCAGCCGCTGCCTTCGGGAACGATTGGCACCGGGAAGGGCCAGCGCTCATCGCCCACGACCAGTTCCTTCGCGTCCCCATACTTGTCAACGACTGCCCATTCCTGAGCCGCCGCAGCGGAGACGACTTCACGCTGCCTGCGGTCATCGACCGGATCGCCTGATGAGAGCATCTCTTTCGCATCTGGACCGAAGATCGCTATGAGTTGCTTCTCATCGGACTTATGAAGTGCGGCCAAGAAAACGGTCGCGGCTTCGTTGGGTGTAGCGAACACTTGCTCTTGATGTGCATCGGAGGTCGTCTTGCATCCTGAGGCCAAGCTCACTGCAGCGAGCGAGATGGTGATGCCGACACGGCGGTAGAACGAGACTGATTGGGTCATTGAAGTCATGTGGGTTGTTTTCAAGTTGGAACCAGGGAACGGTTTCATGAGCAAGACGCGACCTACTTAGCGCCGTCCGCCGCCGCCGCCCCCGCTACGGCCTCCGCCGCCGCCGCTGCGATTGCCACCACCGCCACCGCCGCGAGCACTCTGAAGGCTGCTACTGCCACGTGAACTTGCGGCCTTGGTGCTGCTGCCGCTGCCGTAGCCCGACGCGGCGCTTGAGCCTCCGCTCTTCTTGGATGACGCCCCGCTGCCTGCCTGCTCTTTTCCGCGCGTCGATGAGGCGCCTGAAGCCGACGACTGTCGATTCGACTGGTTCTCCGAACGGGAGGCTTGGTTGTCGGCCTGAGAGTCCTGACGTGAAGACTGGTTTCCCTCACGCGAATCCTGTCGCGACGACTGATTGCCGCTGGCGGTGTCCTGTCGCGCAGCCTGGTTGCCGCTCGCAGTGCTCTGCCGTTGCGTCGCCATGTCGCTGCGATAGTTGGAGTAGTTGTTCCAACCCTCGGAGTAGCAACATCCGCCGCGATACCCCCACCCGTAGTGATAGTCGTCGCCGTCGGACACTGCGGCACCGACGATGACACCTGCGGCAAATCCGACGACGGCGGCGCCTGCGACTTGACTGCTGGTAGCCGTGGCAGGCGCGGGCTGCGTGTAGACAACGGTCGTGCTGTACGTCGGCACGTACACAATCTGCGGATTCGCCGGTTGAATTACGACGACTTGGGTGCCACTGGCCGTCGTCTGGGTAGTGACCTCTTGCTGCGCGTTCGTCTGAAGATTCCCGAGTGACTTGGCTTGGGCACGCAACCTTTGGATTGAATCAAACACGGCCTTGTTGTTCGCGGTGAATTGCTGTCCCAGCTTCGTCGTCCACTCTGGCTGGCTCGCCATCGACGCCAAGACTTGCGGGAACGGAACCAATGCGATGAAGCTCGCATCGAACCCCTGCTTCTGCGCTGCCGCCTGTGCTTCCGTTCCCTTCAAATTCGGATTGGCCTTCACCCATCCATCGACTTGCTTTACTTGGTACGGACTCTGGGCGCACATGAGTATCTGAGCGAGGAGCGCATCCGGATACAGCGCAATGGGCGCGGTCAGTTGATCCATTTCAGCCGCTGACAGCGTTGCCTGTTGCCCAGCCTGCACCAGGGCGAACGAGCTGCCGCCGAGCAGGTCGAATTGGATAGTGGATGGTGCCGCGACTGCGGTGGTCAGCGGTACGGCGAATGTGGCAAAACAAGCTATGAACTTCATGAGATACTCCTCGAGAGTCGAATTGACTAGTGAGTTGAGGGATTCGGCACCGCGGGCGACGCCGACTCCGTTGTAAAGATGGGGTAACTATCGTCAATCTGCCAATAGTTGTCTACGATCTTCTTCAGAGGCCGCCCGTTCTCGGCACCAGGATCGCGGTCGTAGCGAAGGACTAGGATCAGATCCGAACTGACGGCCGGGCTGTCAAGGAAATAACTGTGGCTCAAGAAGCCGCCGCTCACCCGGGCATCGATGACCGAGAAGCCCTTCGCGTTGGGCAGCTTGGCCTTCAACTGTTCATAGTCGTCAGGCCGGGTCTGTCCAATTCGATCGAGGCTACCGAACAGCCATCCCGAAATTCCCAACGCCTTGTCCGACTCGCAGGCGTAAATGGTGATGCGATTGAGCGCAAGCCCGACCATCTCGCCCGCCATTCGTTGTTCCATCACTTCGAGATCAAGATCGGCGGCGGCGAGCACTGCATTGTGAAGCTTGTAGCGCTCTCGGAACTTCGCTGCGGCGGGAGCGCCGCCGTTCTCAAGGAAGAGTTCGCGCACCGCCGCTGTGGCGACGGCGTTTCCTCTGCTGTGGGCCAGAATGCTGACTCGTCGCACATCGGGGCAACCGGCAACCGCTTTAATGAAGTTCTTGAGATGCAAAACGGTGAACTCGGCTGACTCTGAGTCACGCTGATAGGCGCGAAGGAACCCGCCGCCCGCACCCGCTGGCCAGGTGTAGGCGATCGGAACGATGTCGCCGCCGAGGAAGAAGGACAGTTCCGCCAACCGGGTCACTGAGTCGTTGAAAGTGTTGGCGAATCCATGGACGTAGATCAAGACTTCCTTCTTGGGCGAAAGTACGAGCCGGCGCGACAGATCATCCTGAATCGCCTTGACCGCTTGTTCGTTCGCCGCCATCACCGTCGCGTCTGGGTGAACCCCCTTTTCATCGCGGACGATCGGGTACGGGGTCGGAGGGAACTGGCCGAGTTGAGTGATCGAGCTGATCTTGATCGGGATGTCTTTCGCGCGCTTGGCTGCCGCAGTGTCGCGCACCAGTTCGTCCCAAGGCAGGTCATTTCCGAGTTCGACAACACACGACCCGAAGCTCAACGTCGGGCTTCGTTCCACGCCATACTCAAGAGTTCCGTCGGTCGTCGCTTCCGGTAGTCGATCGTGTAATGCGCCCCCGGAAGTTGGACAGTCCGTAGCGCTGATTTTCCTGCAATTCGCCGCTGGCGGCGGTGATGGAAAGGAAGTCTTCCTTTCGGGCGGCTTCGCTCAGGCTCAGGCGAGGTCGGGGCGGTGTGTGCGCGCA
>JBBQCR010000235.1:0-5790 GCA_038318935.1 Phycisphaerales bacterium | reverse complement strand
GACCTGCCGGTCTCGCCCGAGGAGTATGCAGAGCGTCGAGCCGTCTATCGCCTCACCGTCCACGGTCGGGATGCTGGCGCGACGGAGCATCGGCCGCCAACGTAAAGTTGCACCGCCCGGTGATGTATGATTTCGGATACGCTTTCGCCCCCCGCGATGCGGGAGAGGCTGACGACTCAGAACGAGCACGCAAGTTGCTCGAAGGAATCGTGGGCTCGCAGACATCGTGCCTTTGCACGGTCTGCCGCATCGCCGACCTCGATCGTGTTGTTCACGGACGCGGCGTTTCTACCCGGCTGTCCGTCCTTCGTCCTCAGGGTCCCGCGCGGGCCCCACTCTCAGGGAGTCATCATCATGAAGATCCGTTCCACCGTCCTCTTGGCCTTCTCGTCAGTCGTCCTCGCTCTTCCGCTCGGCTGCGAAGGCGACAAGAACCCAATGACACAAGCGGCCGACAAGGCGAAGGAAGGGATGTCCAAGGCCGCCGAGGCCACCAAGGACGCCGCTACGAAGGCTGGCGAAGCTGTGAAGGACGCCACCAAGGAAGGCGTCAAGAAGGTCGAGGAGGCTGGCTCCGCTGCGAAGAAGGAGGCTGATGCTGCCATCGCCAAGAGCTCCGATGCAGCGAAGGAAGCCGTCGGCAGCGAGATGAAGACGACCATGGTCGCGACCGCCCAAAAGGCCTACGACAGCGCGAAGTCAACCCTTGACACGCTCAAGGGCAAGGTCGGCTCGCTGCCGGCGACCGTCAAGCCGCAAGCCGAGAAGCTGCTTGGTGACGCGGACGGCATGCTGAAGTCCGCAGACGGCCTGATGTCCCAGCTCAAGGGGGCATCAACCGACAAGGTCGCTGGCATCTCGGGCGACTTCATGAAGCAGATGGATGCCCTCAAGGGCAAGCTTGGCGATCTGTCGAAGCTGATCCCCGGCACCTGATTCGTCGCGAATTGTCGCTCGTTCCAACGGCCCGTCGCGGCAGGCGCTCAGCCAG
The DNA here is from genome assembly GCA_038318935.1 of Phycisphaerales bacterium. Lineage (GTDB taxonomy): Bacteria > Planctomycetota > Phycisphaerae > Phycisphaerales > SM1A02 > JAEUIT01. Next base: position 4,799 of record JBBQCR010000235.1, on the reverse strand, counting down.
CTCGGCGGGCCGTTCCGCGCGCTGAGATCTCGCGGAGATAGCGATTCACATCCGGCACCTCGCCGGTGAATCGGACGCCGACATCAACGGCACCGTCGGTTCGCGGGCCCGTGTGCACGACGATTCCCATCGCGTGGATGCGCACGTCGTCGTTGAGTTTGGCCCTCAGGACAATGCGATCCCCCGCTCGGATCAGGACCTGCGGCGAAGTGCGGATGCGAACGCCGCCGACGGAGAGATCGATGAGGGCACCGCTCCCGATCGACTTGTGGGTCGGGGCGTGCAGGAGCTCGGCGACGGGCGCGGTCTCATAGGCCACGCTGACGCGATCGACGATTCGGCGATCTTCAAGAATGAGCGAGTGTGGACGTGCGAGGCGGTAGGCCGAAGCACCCGACGTCGATTCGAGTTTGGCGACGACCGCGGTGTCCGCGATATAGCTGCCCTCGGGCAATTCGATGCGGAGTTGCAATCGCTCGCCAGCCGCCAGCGACTTCTGTCCCGGGCGGTAGCTGGGTCTGCCGATCGCGATGGCGTGCGCGGTGATCGACTCAAGGGTGGTCTCGATCGGCAACGGTCGGGTGCCGGGATCCTGCCGCACGAGGACACACGGGGTGCGCTCGGCAACGGCCCGGTCGAGGACGGACTGCACGTCCACGAGGTGCGATTCGTCCTTACCGCCGTCGGTGCTCGCACGAGTTCCCGAAGCGGGAGAGGGCGTGCTGAGGAGGTCGAAGGCCTTGAAACTGGTGTTGGTCCAGACCCGCATACCGGCTGCTATCGGACGCCTCGGACTTCAACTTGCGTCGGTTGCGCGGAGCCAGCCAACAATCGACAACTTCGATCCTGGCCGACCGATCAAGGAACTTCCTGAATAATCGGACCCTACAAGCTTGTCGCTGAGACTGAGTCGCAATACAGTTCGAGTCTCTCCCATGACCTTCTCCATGACTCCTCGTCCAGACAGTCTTTCTCGGCCCGCAGAGCCCCGCCGCGTCCCCCTGACGCAGTTGAAGCGCGGCGATCGAGCGACTCTGGAGTTGAAGGATCTGTCGGCTCATGAAACGCAGCTTCTCGGGGCGATGGGACTCTCCGAGCATTGCGAAGTTCGGGTCTGCCGAGCGGGGACCCCCTGCATCGTTCAGATCGAAGCGACCCGACTCGGGATTGCAGCGGACGTCGCAGCAAAAATCGTGGCCACGCCCTGCGAGTGCTACCCGGAGGGTGGCCAGCACCATACGTCGCGCCTTTCGCCGCTTCCGCCCCGCGATGACCGCGAGAACAAGCGGGCGTCGGGCCAGCCGAATAGGTCTTGAGATTTCGCGCCATGGCCTCACACACCGCTGACGATCTGTCCTCCGGCGTGGCGTCAGGCACCCCGGTCGCTGCACCACGGGCACCCGAACAGGTTCGGCGAGTCGCTCTCGTGGGAAATCCAAACGTCGGCAAGACGACGCTTTTCAATCGCCTCTGCGGACTGCGTGCGAAGACTGCGAACTTCCCCGGCTCGACCGTCGATGCCAGAGTCGGTACCTGCATCGCGGGCGACAGGACCGTCGAAGTCGTCGACCTTCCCGGCGTTTACGCCCTCGATCTCGATCTGCCCGAGTCCCGGCTCTGTCGCGACTGCCTCAGCGGACAACTCTCGGAGTGTCAGCCCGACGCGATGATCGTCGTCATCGACGCGACGAACCTCACGCGCAACCTTCAGTTTCTCGCGAGCGTCACCCGCGCCGGCTTGCCGACGATTGTTGCCATCACGATGGCCGACATCGCGGTCCGCAAGGGACTATCGATCGATGCACGCCTCATCGCCGAGCATGTCCGCTGCCCGGTGGTGATCGTGTCCGGCCGCTCGGGCAACGGAATCGACCAGCTCATGCAGGCGATCTCCCGCGCAGCGCCATGCCGACCGACACTTCGTGAGGGCGAGACCGTCAACGCATGGGCGACACGAGTCATCGAAGAGAGCGTCGGAGGTTCGCACGTTGCCGGCACCGACCACGACTCCGTCGCCGATCGCCTCGACGCAGCCTTCACCCATCCAATAGCCGGCTCGGCAATCTTCGCAGGAGTGATGGCACTCCTCTTCCTCGCCATCTTCTCCCTCGCCAAGTTTCCGATGGACGGAATCGATTGGCTCTTCGGCGTCTTCGGAAGTCTGGTCACCGAGTGGTTCGGCGAGGGACCGCTCGGATCACTGCTCTCGCAAGGAATCGTCGGCGGTCTCGCTGGCACACTCGTCTTCCTGCCGCAGATCTGCCTGCTCTTCTTCCTGCTCACGCTGCTGGAGGACACCGGATACCTCGCGCGGGCAGCCTTCGTGATGGACCGGGTCATGTGTCGCTTCGGCCTCCCAGGCCAGGCGTTCGTGCCACTGCTTTCCAGTCACGCGTGCGCACTGCCCGGCATCATGAGCACTCGGCTCATCCCCGATCATCGCGATCGCATTGCGACCATCCTCGTCGCGCCGTTCATGAGCTGCTCCGCCCGCGTGCCCGTGTATGTGCTGCTGACGACACTCCTCTTTCGGAATCAGCCGATCCTCGCCGGACTCGCGTTCACCGCGTGCTATCTGATCGGCGCAACGGCGGCTCTGCTCACGGCCCTCTTGCTGCGCAAGTCCGTCCTTCGCGGGCGATCGCGACCGATGGTGCTGGAATTGCCGAGCTACAAGATGCCGTCGATCCGCTCGGCGCTGTACACGACATACGACCGCGCCAAGACCTTTCTCGTCAACGCAGGCACGATGATCATGGCGATCTGCATCGTGATGTGGTGGCTGTCGGCGTATCCCAAAGCCGATGCGACCGCTGAAGCGCAGGTCCTCCGCGCGCAGGCGGAATCGCTGGTCGCTACGAATCCGAGCGAAGCCGAATCACTCAACAGCAGCGCTGACCATATCGATCTTCGAAACCAGCGGACGCACTCCTTCGCGGGCAGGCTCGGCTCCATCGCCGAACCGATCTTCGCGCCGCTGGGGTTCGACCGACAACTGACCTTCGCGACCCTCACTTCTTTCCTCGCCCGCGAAGTGTTTGCATCGACCACCAAGATCCTCGTCGGTCTGGACGAGAACGCCGAAGGCGAGGGTGTCATCGCGACGCTGGAACAGGCAAAACGCGACGACGGCACACCGCTCTTCACTCCAGCGACCAGCGCCAGCTTGCTAGTCTTCTTCGTCCTCGCGATGCAGTGTCTGCCAACGCTTGCGGTCACGCGACGCGAGAGCGGATCCTGGCGCTGGGCGGCCCTCCAATTCGCTTGGATGTCGGGACTGGCGTATGTCGCGGCCTTCCTGACCTACCGCGGTCTGCACCTCTTCGGAGTCGGGTGACCACGATGGGCATGCCTTGGGCCGACTGGGAATTCTGGGTCGCTACAGCGATCGCGGCTGCCGCCGTGGTACTTGTGCTGCGACCCGTGTTGGCTCCGTTTCTTTCGTCACGCAAGGGTGCCTCGGATCGTTGTCCGGGCTGCCCAAGCGGCGCTGCGGCGGCGCGACCCAAGCGCGCAGACCTCACTGTCGGCGGCAAGCGCGTTGGGTGAGTCCGACTACACTCACCGCGCATGACAGGCCAGCTCGTCGCGACGCGCACTTGGATGCTCACCCGCGCGGGCGTTTGTACTACGACTAGGTCAACTGGTCGGATTGGAAACACAAGGACTCCTGCGCCGACAAGCAACTGCGCGGCCCTCGCGGGCTGCAGCGAAAAGCCCAGTTCCGAGCCGACTTCATTAACGCCGAGAACTCGATGGGCTTCCACGCCCCGGGTGAAACACTGCGAATCCTCGGCGAATCCATCGACTACGCTCGGCAGGGAATCACCGAGGTGGCAAAGCTGCGACTTCCAGCAACCAGCAAGACTTCGGCGTTCGCCGGACACGACAACTAGTCACATCTGTTCTCTCTCACCGCTCATCAGGACGCCTCGTCACATGCTCTTGGGTTCTCGCAACCTCATCGCCAAAGCGGCCCGGGCAGCCCTCATTGCCGCAGTGGCGATTTTCACCTCCTCCACGCGTGGTGCTGATCCGCCACCGGTCCCTGATCTCACGCACGGCGGCGTTCCTGACCAAGGCCATGACCAAAACCATGACCAAAACCACGACTGGAACCTCGGCCCCACCGGGGCTCGCGGTTGGATGTGGGGATGGGACTTGGAGACCACCAACGCCCGGCAGATCCTGATTACCAAAATCGATCCGGGATCGCCGGCCGATGGCATTCTTGCGATCGGTGATGTTGTTCTGGGCGTCGGTGATGCGCCGTTCGCGAGCGATGCTCGCAAGGCGTTTGGTCGCGCGATCACCGAGGCCGAAACCTCTGAGCGTGGCGGAGCACTGCAACTACTCCGCTGGCGCAAGGGTGTCAGCGAGACGGTGACCGTGCCGCTCCAGGTGATGGGCAGCTACAGCGACACGTCGCCGTTTCAGTGCCCAAAAACCGACCGGATCATCGATCAGGCGTGTCGGCATCTTGCCAAGAACGGCATCGGCGATTCGATCGTCGGGGACATCAATGCCCTCGGTCTTCTGGCGACGGGGAGACCGGAGCACCTTGCGCAGCTACGGGCGTTCGCGCACACCCTTGGACCGCCGGACCTGCGATTGTCGCTTGAGCGTGGGATGCACGCATGGATGTGGGGCTACGCCGATCTCTTTCTCACCGAGTACTACCTCGCGACAGGCGACGAGGCCGTCCTGCCAGCGATCAAGGAGTACTCAGTGAAGATCGCCGAAGGTCAGAGCGGCGTCGGAACCTGGGGGCACGGCATGTCCCTTCCGGGAGATGGTGG
>JBBQCR010000234.1:0-5809 GCA_038318935.1 Phycisphaerales bacterium | reverse complement strand
GTCCTCCTGTCGGTACTGATCGCGTTCCTTTGCGCGTTCCTGCTGTATCCGATCTGGATGACGCTCCGCGGCGCGGTGATCAACGAGAACGGTCGATTCGTGACCTACGCGCTGCTCGAGACGCTGCGCGATCCAACCTGGCGCGGCGGCTTGCTGAACGCCGCGCTGATCGCGACCTGCACCACGATCGTCGCCACGTTGATCGCCTTCCCGCTGGCGCTGTTTTCGAGTCGCGCTCGGTGGCGCGGCAAGGCGGCAGTATCAGCGCTGCTGCTGGCGCCCCTCATTCTGCCGCCCTTCGTCGGTGCGATCGGCGTCCGGCAGTTGCTCGGTCAGGGCGGTTCTGTGAATTCGATCCTCCGTGACATCGGACTGATCAGCGCGCCCATCGACTTCCTGGGCAAGGGCGGATTTCTGCTGATCGTTCTGCTTGAAGCATTCGCGCTCTATCCAATCCTCTACCTCAATCTCACCGCTGCCCTCTCGAATCTCGATCCGGCGCTTGAGGATGCAGCGACGAATCTTGGCGCGTCGCGCTGGACGCGCATGCGGCGCATCGTCCTGCCGCTGGTGCGACCAGGATTCTTTGCGGGCGGAACCATCGTCTTCATCTGGAGTTTCACCGAACTCGGGACACCGCTCCTGCTCGAGTTCCATCAGGTGACGCCGGTCCAGATTTTCAACGGCATCAAGGAAATGGAAGCATCGCGACAGCCCTACGCGCTGACCGCGGTCATGTTGGCGTGCGCGGTCGGCTTCTACGTCTTGGGGAAGTCCCTGCTCGGTCGGCAGAGCTACGCGATGTACTCGAAGGCGTCGACCTCGGCACGCGAGCGACACCTCGTCGGTCGAAAGGCATGGGGAGCAAACGCCCTCTTTCTCGGTATCGGGGGAATCGCGGTCCTCCCGCACATCGGCGTCGTCCTCACCAGCCTGACCTCCGCGGGCCAGTGGTATCGAAGTGTGCTGCCACAGCAGTGGACGCTGGGGAATTTCGAGACGGCCCTCACTCATCCGCTTTCCGCCGGTGCGATCCGCAACAGTCTCGTGTTCGCGGGCATCGCGGTAGCGCTCGATCTGGTCGTCGGACTTCTGGTCGCCCGGATTTTGGTTCGGACCAAGATCCGTGGCCGCTGGCTGCTTGACGCGCTGGTGATGCTGCCACTGGCTGTGCCAGGCTTGGTGATGGCATTTGGCTATGTAGCGATGACCCTCGAGTGGCCGTTCCACGGAGCGATGCCATCGTGGATCGCCTTCAGCTTCGGCTGGCTTCCCGACGCGACGGTTGCGTGGCTGAACGATGCGCCACTCAAACCGTTCGGCGACATCCTTGGCGCCAATCCGAATCCGATTCCGCTACTCATTCTGGCCTACGCGATCCGTCGGCTTCCCTACGTCGTGCGCTCGGCAGCGGCGGGACTGGAACAGACGTCGGTCGAACTCGAAGAAGCCGCACTCAACGTCGGGGCCAGCACGTTCACGATGACCCGCCGCATCGTCCTGCCGCTGATCCTCGCCAACCTCATCGCGGGTGGTCTGCTGGCGTTCGCCTTCGCGATGCTCGAAGTGAGCGACTCGCTCATCCTCGCGCAGCGCGAAGAACACTTCCCCATCACCAAGGCGATCTACACCCTTGCCGATCGACTCGGCGACGGCCCCTACGTCGCCAGTGCCCTGGGCGTCTGGGGCATGGCGCTGCTGGCCGTCTGCCTCGTCGGCGCGAGCCTCGTTCTGGGCAAACGCATGGGGCAACTCTTCCGGGCGTAGAACGTCGCGCTACCGAGCGCTGCGCGACGCGATCCACGCGCGGGCACGGGCGTCCAGAAGCGTCAGGGGCAGGGGACCGTCTCCGAGCACGACGTCGTGGAACTCGCGCAACGAGAAGGCCGGACCAAGGGCAGCTTCCGCGGCGCTTCGCAACTCGCGGATCTTGAGCTCGCCGATCTTGTACGCGCAGGCCTGACCCGGCCAACTGATGTATCGATCGACTTCGTTGCGGATGTTCAATTCCGAGAGCGCAGTGTTCTCCAACAGGAACGCGATCGCGCGGTCGCGCGACCAGTCCTTCGCGTGCATGCCGGTGTCAACGACGAGTCGGCACGATCGCCACATCTCGTACAGCAGTCGGCCGAAGTCGTCGTAGGGATTTTCATAGAGTCCCATGTCGATACCAAGCCGCTCGGCGTAGAGCGCCCAGCCTTCGACGAACGCGGTGAATTCGCCGTCACGCCGGAACTCGCGCAACCCTTCGATCTCCTGAGCGAGCGCAATCTGCAGGTGATGACCTGGGACTGCTTCGTGCAGGGCCAGAGGAATCATCTCGTAGATCGGGCGCTGCTCGAGGGCATGGGTGTTGGCGCAGAACCATCCGGGGGTGCCGTCGGCGAGGCTGCCGCCGTCGTAGTACGCGGTGGTCTGCGTCGGCGCCATGAACTTGGGGATTGCCCGCACGCCATAGGTCAAGCGAGGCAAGCGCCCGAAGAGCGCCGGCAGATGCGCGTCGACGCGCTTGCAGATGTCTCGATAGCCTGCGAGCAGGCTTTCGGCATCGCGGTGATAGAAGCGGGGATCGCTGCGAAGAAACGCGACGAAGTCGCGAAACAAGATGTCATCGGCGATCGTCGCACGCGATTGATCGGCGAGGAACCAGTCGGTGCGGCGGATGACCGTGAGCATCTCGCTTCGGATGCGAGCCACTTCGCTCAACCCCAAGGCATGGATCTCCTCGGGAGACATCGTCGTCGTGGTGTGCGACCTGAGTCGGAATCGGTAGGTCTCCATGCCGCCCGGCGCGGCGCTCGCTCCGATCGTCTCGCGACAGTGGGGGATGTACTCGGTCGAAACGTAGTTCTCCAGATTCTCCATCGCCTCGCGGATCGGCGGCAGGATCTCCTCGTCGAACTCCCGCTTGAGCGCCGCTCGCCGGGCCTCGTCGATCGACGCCGGGAACTTGCGAAACGGGTCGGAGAGGGAATCGAGTCCACCCTGAAGCACGGCCTTGCATTGGGCGGGCACTCCGAAGAGGACGATCTTCGGCGGCACGCGGCCATGTTCCAAGCCGAGCTTGAGCATGTCGATCGTCGCGTTGAGATTCTGCGGCACCCATGTGAGGCGCTTGAGATAGTTGACGTAGTCCTCGTCACGTTCGAAGCGGATCTTGTCCGCGAGCTGCGGGATCTCCTGCTGCGGACCGTGCAGCGGACCGATGCACTCCAGCCACACTTCGCGATCGAAGCTCTCGATCGCCTCGTTCAGTTGGAGTTGCAGGAGATCCCGATCCAGACGATCGCGAGCGTCGAGGCCGTCGGCTGGAATCGCCGCCAGATCCTCGAGGAAGAGCTTTCGTTGGGCGTTGCGTCGAGTCATCGGCACGATGCCCTGTTCGGTGATGCGGTCCTGGCCGACATCGACGCCGCGGGCGCGAGCCAACTCGGGGAACTCGTAGAAACGCCACGCGTCGTACTCGCGAACGAGCGCTTCGAACTGGGTGGCCGCAGGAACGACGTCCTGCGCGCGTGTCGCCGGCTGCGGCGCCGGAACCTGCGTGAGGAGTGGGGTGGCCGAAGCGAAGACGATGGCGCAGAGTCCGGCGAGCATGCGAGCAACGTAGCAGGGGAGAACCAGCGCGGGCAGCTCCCTTTCCGTGGCTGACTGCTACAGTGTCGGGCGATGAGTCAGGCGACCCCTCCCGCGACGGAACCAGGCACCGAGAGGGGCTACGCGCCACCGAGCGTGCGCCAATTCAGCGTGTTCCTGGATAACCGCGTCGGCAAGCTGCTGGAGCTCGTCCAACTGTTCGACGACGCTCCGGAAGTCAACCTCCGTGCCTTCAGCGTGCTGGACTCGAGCGATCACGCGGTGGTACGTCTCATCTTCGACAACGCGGACGCAGCCCGGCACCTGATGCGTCGTCGGCAGTTCGTTTTCAGCGAGACTGACCTCTTGGTCGTCGAACTGTCGGACAACTTCACGCTGACCCACGTGTGCCTGTATCTGCTCGGCGCCGAACTCAACATCCGCTTTGCGTATCCGGTCATGCTGCCCAACGATGAGCGCACGACCATCGCCCTCGCGGTTGACGACAACACGCTTGCGGGTCAGATCCTGCGGCGCAAGGGATTTCGTCTGCTGGGCGAAGAAGATCTCGCCTGATCGCTGTCGGGTTCGAACGCAGGTCTCAGGCTCAGGCGTTCTCGATCTTCTGCGCCGCCTGCGTCTGGGCGTCGTATTGATACACGCAGCCCGCCGCTTCCTCGCGGCACTTCTTGTGGCTTCCGTCGCAGAGGGGGAAGGTCTTCGAGATACCGCATGCGCAGACGAAGATGGGCTTCTCCTGCGGTTCGATCTTGATCGGGCCAGTGGATTCGTGTCGGACGAGGCGAGCCATGAGAGAAAACCTCCAGCGGTAGGACAGCTCAGCGCTGCGGCGGAGCTGCACGGGGTTGCATCGGAATGTTGGGAGCCCCGTTGGGAAACGGATTTCCGCCGCGCGTCATGTCGACGACGCTTGATCGCGGTGGAGCTGGCGTGAGCACAGTCAGCTCCATCGGTGTGGGCAGTTCGGGCGACTGCGCGACCTTGTATTCGTGCGAGCGCTTGCGGAGGACCCGCGCGGCGACGATCTCGTCGGTGGGTCCGAGTTGGGCAATCACTTCGAAGCCATCGAGGACCCGACCGAACATGGTGAACTCGTCCTGCAGAAACTCTGACGGCGCGTACAGCACGAAGAAGTCGCTGCCGGCGCTGTTGTCGACCGTGCGCGGCGGTACTGGCTCGTTGGGCTTGGGCGGCGTCGCCGGCGTCGCGGCCTTCGCGAAACCAAGCGTCGCTCCGAACGCTCCGCGGCGGTCGCTGCGCTTCGACTCGTCCGGCAGTCGATAGCCGGGCGAACCCATACCGATCCGTCCGGTCGCGCCGGGCTTGGAGTTGGGATCACCACCGAGGACACCAACGCCGGAAACACGTTTGTGGAATCGGGTGCTGTTGTAGAGGCCACTCTCGACGAAACCGAGGAAGGCAGCGGTCGAGTTGGGAGCCTGATCCTCAAAGAGCTCGATCAACACCGATCCTTTCGACGTCACCAACTCCACGCGAGGCAGGTCGTCCTTGGAGTTCTCGGCAAGTCGCAGCGCCTCTTCGGCGGCCCATTGCGGCATGAGCAGTTCAAGCCGCTGGCGCACGGGATTCAGACGTTGGGCGACGTCCGGGCGTGTGGCAGCGAGCTGAGTCATCGAATCAGCAAGCAGCTTCGCGTCCTCGAATCGATTCGCTGCGATAAGCGTCTCGATGAGCGTGATCGCAAGCCTGGGGGCTTCGGTGAGATTCGTGAAGCGGGCGTTGGCTTCGGTGATCGCTCGCTGATACTGGCACCGCTTGCTGAGGACTGCGACCCACTGGGAGAGGGCAGATTCGTTTTTGGGATTCAAGGCCAGCAGTCCCTCATAGCTGGCGTCGAGCAACGTCTCGTCCTCAAGCCAGGTTGCAAGCTGCACCTGCATCGCCAACGCCGTGGGATCGCCCGAGGCGGCAAGGGGCTGCACCCGTGCGAGCAGCTTCTGCAGCGTCACTCGATCGTCAGCACCAATGCCGCCCTTCTTCGCAAGGTACTTCGCGACGTCGTCAAACTCCTTCTTGAGTAAGGCCGAGTCGGCGGACGCGACGCCCACGCTGGATGGTGCCGCGGTCGGCGCCTGCGCCACGATGGAGGCTGCGCAGGCGATCGACGAAGCGATGGCAAGGAGAGCGGGAACGGAAGCGAAACGCATACGAAACTCCAAACGCGGACGGGCGAGATTCAGGACTGGAGAAC
>JBBQCR010000233.1:0-5827 GCA_038318935.1 Phycisphaerales bacterium | reverse complement strand
ATACCAACGTCCCCTCCGATGGATCGCCGTGGCAGGCACTTGTCTCCGGAGGCGATCTTCCAACCGGGATCGCAACGAAGCGACCGCTGAGGAACGCTCCGTTTCTCGACGGACTCCAGCGCACCACCCCCAAGGGTGATCGGCCAGTGCGAATCGTCGGTGGACTTCTGGACGTGGACGGACGCTCGCTGCTTCTTTCCTCGCTGCACCTCAAGTGCTGCGGGCGCCTCAACTCCAGCGAAGACGAGACGCGCCTCTTGGAGGCTGCCGCAATTCACGACGCCCTGCGGCAGGCGATGGAGAAGCTCGCCAAGGACGGCACTCCGGTGATCGGTACGCTGGTGAGCGGCGATTTCAATCTTGTCGGAGATCGCGCAGTCCTGACGAAGGTCGCACACGGACTTGACGTCGACACGAGTGATCTCGACATCGTCGAGGCCATGCAACTCGACGGCACGACCAACACGACGTGGCGAGACACGGGCAACCCTTTCGTCGCCAGCCGTCTCGACTGGATGCTCTTCTCCGGAAGCTCGATGAAAGCCGTGAAGAGCTTTGTCTTCAGCACTGAAGACCTCACCGACGACGCTGCGGTTTCACTCGCCCTGCCCAAGAGCGCTCTCGTCCAACCGTCGGATCACCAACCGGTGGTTGTCGACGTGTTGATTCCTCCACTCGCGAAATGACCCGATGCCAGTCGTCGCCGATGCCATCCGCTATCGCACCTTCGCCTCGCCCGAGGGGGAGTTCTATGTAGCGCTGCGCGATGTCGCGCTGATCGAGACCGGCTGGACGTCGCTTTCTGCTCGCGATCGCGGGGCGTGGAGGCGCGATCCGTCGATTGCCGCGGAACTGATCGAACGCATTCGAGCGGCGATCGCTGGTCATCCGGTCGACTTCACGGATGTTGCCATCCCCGAGAGCGGTCCGTTCTTCGTGGCCTGTCGCCGCGCATGCCAGCGGATTCCGACCGGCTTGACGTTGACCTACTCCCAGCTCGCGGCGAAGGCGGGAAGTCCCGCCGCGTCGCGGGCCGCCGGTCAGGCGATGCGCCGCAACCCAACCCCGATCGTGGTCCCGTGCCATCGAGTGATCGCGGCTTCAGGCGCGATTGGTGGGTTCAGCGGTCAGTGGGCCTCGGCCGGAGGAGCGTGTCCGGAGATCGATGTGAAGACCGCGCTCCTTGCACGGGAAGCGTCGCGCGGATCGGTTCACGCACGTCCGGAATGACCGAACCCCGCGAGCGTGTTGTGCGTGTGGACGGAGCAATCGCGCTCAAGCTCGGCGATCAGATCGCCGATCCGAGCGATTCGCGATCGTCGTCGTATCGCACAGGCACGACGGGGCGCGGTACTCTTCTCACCCCTCGGTTGGGCCACGTCCTGCCCGTGGGTTTTTCCGCAACGCTTTCCACCCGCGAGACCCTGCGATGCACCTGACGATGGTCGGTTCCGGATACGTCGGCCTTGTCACCGGCGCCTGCTTCGCCGAAACGGGCAACCACGTCACCTGCCTCGACATCGATCCGAACAAGATCGAGATGCTCCAGCGCGGTGAGAGCCCGATCTACGAGCCAGGCCTGAGCGAGATGCTCAAGCACAACATTGCGGCGGGCCGCCTCGCGTTCACCACCGACAAGTTCAAGGCGTATGCCTCGGCCGACGTCATCTTCATCTGCGTCGGCACGCCAAGCGACGAGGACGGAAGCGCCGACCTTCGATATGTCCTTGCGGTCGCGGCCGACATCGCGGAGGCGCTGGAACGGATCGGTGCCAAAGCCGCTCCCAAGACCATCGTCGTCAAGAGCACCGTCCCCGTCGGCACCAGCCACAAGGTTCGTGACCTGATCCGCGCAAAGACCAAGGTCCCCTTCCACATCGCCGACAACCCGGAGTTCCTGAAGGAAGGCGATGCGATCAACGACTTCATGAAGCCCGACCGCGTGGTGTGTGGAGTTGAGGACGACCGGGCCGCCCAAGCGATGCGCGAGCTGTACGAGCCTTTCGTGCGACAGGGCAATCCGATCTTCATCATGGATGTGCGAAGCGCCGAAATGGTCAAGTACGCCAGCAACGCGATGCTGGCCTGCAAGATCTCCTTCATCAACGAGATCGCCAATCTCTGCGAGCGGTACGGATCCAACATCACCGCGGTCCGCGAGGGCATGTGCGCGGACAAGCGCATCGGCAACCAGTTCCTCTATCCCGGACTGGGATACGGCGGCTCCTGCTTTCCGAAGGACACCCTTGCGGTCGTCTCGATGGGCACGGCGGCGGGCTTTGATTGCAAACTGAATCGGGCGGTGCATGTCGTCAATCAGGACCAGCGGAAGCACTTCTGGTCCAAGATCACCACCGAGCTCGGCGATCTTCGCGGCAAGACCCTCGCCTTCTGGGGGGTCGCGTTCAAGCCGCGGACCGACGACATTCGCGAGGCGCCCTCCATCTCGCTGATGCGGATGGCTCTCGCCGCCGGAGCCAAGGTCAACGCCTTCGATCCGGTCGCCTTGGAGAATCTGGCGAAAGAGCTTCCGGAGGCCCGTCGCTGCCCGGACATGTACGCCGCCCTCGACGGAGCCGCGGCACTGATCCTCGCGACCGAGTGGAACGAGTTCCGCTCGCCTGACTTTGGCGAGATTGCTCGTCGCCTACCCAGCAAAATTGTGTTCGACGGGCGAAATCTCTATCGACGGCAGGCGATGGAGGAACGCGGATTCACGTATCACTCGGTAGGACGCGAGTCGGTTCGGGCGAGCAAGAGTTAGCAGCCGTCCGAACATGTCCCCGATTGACGCCCATGGCAACGCTCCTCATCGCTACCGCTGACGGCGGCGTCCTCAGACGAGTGCCGCTCGACCCGAGCCGGGCCTACTCCCTCGGTCGGTCGGAGCGATGCGACATTCCGCTGGAACCTGCGAGCATCAGCCGCCGCCACGCCCTCCTCTTCCGCCATGCTGGAATCTGGTGCGTCGCCGACAGCGGCTCCGCGCGCGGCCTGCACACAGAAGAAGGATCGACGCGATTCGCCGCCCTCACGCCGGAACGCTGGGTCGGCGTGGGGCCGCTGGTCCTCTGGCTTCTCGCGTCCAACGTCACACCCGCCCGCGTCGAGATCGATCACTCCAACGAAACGCTGAACGGGGCGGTGACTACGAAGCAGGACGATTCCGACTGCGACGAGTCGATCGTTGATGGCGACACCGCAGGACGGCTGATCGCCATCGAAACGACTGCCGGACACCTTGTCCGACTACTTGACTGCGAACTCGTCGACCACGCCACCATCGGATCGGATCGAAGCTGCACCGTGCCGCTGTCGCCGACGACGGAACTCCCCGACGCACTCGCTCCGCTGCACGCGGTCCTCTATCGCGAGCCGTCGGGCTGGGCGGTCATCGCTGCAGTAGGCGTCGTGACAGCGAGTGGAGCCCGCTACCTTCGCAAGCGCGTCGATGGTGAAACCCCGGTCGAACTCGGTGGATACCGCGTCCGGACAACGGTTCCACACGTGCTGCGAAACGAAGAACACTGAAGCGTTCGGCCCCGCCGGATCGCTTGAAAATGCCGACGTTTCGGCCTTCGGTCGACGATTGAAAGACCGTGTCGAGGGCGTCGAACGTCTCGAGAGCGGGGCGCAAGACGCCTCAGCGGGTCAGCAAACACCCGGAAAAAGCAGTCGTCCACCGCCCGGACGTTCGGGGGACCTTGCGACGCCAAGCGAGCGTCCGACCGATGCTCGCTGAAAAACACCTTGAAAACAGAGAAAATCGGCGCTTACGTCTTGTGGACGTGTGTCTGCGTCGTTACATTTCATCACGTTCTGCCGGAGTTATTGCCAGATATCAGTGGAGACTCGTTCCATCTGATCCCCTCTGACTCTCGATTCTCCTCGTCTCGAGGACTCCGGACCGTTCGTACCGCTCCCGGACTTCGCCAAGTTGGGCCTTGTGTGCCTAGTTGAGCGACAGTTCACCTCATTGTCCCTCTGAGAAAGGACTCGACGATGGCCACCAAGACCGCCCCCAAGACCGCAAAGACTGTGAAGGCTGTGAAGTCCGTCAAGATCGCCCCCGCTGGCGCCAAGGGCCGCAGCAAGGGCGAGACCCTCAACGCGATCGCTGGCTTTAGCTGCCTCACCCGCAAGCAGGTTGCGAGCGTGTTCGAAGGTCTCACCGAGATCATCAAGAACGACCTCGGCAAGAAGGGTCCCGGCCTCTTCAAGTTCAACAGTCTCCTGAAGCTCACCACCGTGAACAAGCCCGCGACCAAGGCTCGCATGGGCAAGGATCCGTTCACCGGCGAAGAGCGCATGTTCAAGGCGAAGCCGGCGTCGCGCCGCGTGAAGGCTCGCGCGCTCAAGACGCTCAACAGCATGATCTGATAGACCTGATCAGCGCGATTGGGACATCGCCAATCCGCCAACAGCTCTCCGGGCAACCCAACGGCCCCGCGCACGCATTCGCGTCGCGGGGCCGTTGTCGTTGATGGCCTGACCGCGCGATGTCGGCACTGAGTTCACGACGCGCCGTATCTGAACGGCCGCTGCTCGCTCCACTGCGGAGAACCCCTCGTTCGGCCCAACTCGGCCGATGCGTCGGATCTCCACCACGTGTAGGTGGAGCAGTCCCCTCTCAGAGTCTCCATCGAAAGAGAACACCATGCGCCCATTCGCCTCCACCATGTCGCTGCTCGGCACCACGGCCGCCGCGTTGCTCCTCGCCACCGCCGCAAGCGGACAACTCGTCGTCGGCACAACCCTCAGCATTGCCACCGGTCCTTCACCAAGCGGCGCCGCGATCGGCGACTTCAACGGCGACGGCGTCACGGATCTTGCGGTCACGATCGACGCGCCTGATCGCATTCAGTTCCTGATCGGCAACGGTCTCGGCGCGTACGCAGCCGGTCCGGTGATCGCCCTCGGCGCCGGTACCGGTGCGGGCGACATCCTTGCCGCAGACATCGACAACGACGGCGATGCTGATCTCGCTGTCTGCCTCAAGAACCTGGGCTCGGTGCGGATCTTCCGAAATAACGGCGGTGGTGCCTTCGTCGTGGTTGGCACGTTTGCGACCGGTGACGATTGTCAGGGCCTTGATGCCGCCGACTTTGATCTCGACAACGACCTCGATTTCGCGGTGGCCAACAGCAAGGACGATACATCGAGCGTTCTGCGAAACGACGGTGCCTCCTTCACCGTGGCGACCTTCGCCAGCGGTCTCGATCCTCGCGGCGCCGCGTTCGGTGACTTCGATTCCGACGGCGATCTCGATCTCGCGGTGAGTTCGCACGACGACCGAACCGTCCGCGTGTTCCGCTTCAACGGTGGTCTGACCTTCACTCCGATGGCGACGCTCAACGTCCCCGTGACCGTGCGTCCATCCGGTATCGATGTGGGCGACCTCAACGGTGACGGTCTCGCGGACATCGCGGTAGCGACCAGCGGAAATACCGCTGCGTTCGCCACCGTGTTCTTCCGTACGCGAGGCACGTTCAGCGTCGCCACCAACTTCGCCACGCTGGGCTTGGACACCAACAACATCGTCCTCGCGGATGTTGACTGCGACAGCGACCTCGACATGGCTGTGCTGAACCCGACCAGCAACACCATGTCGATTCTTGCCAACAACGGCACCGGCGCGTTCGTCGCGACGACGTTCGCCACGGGTACTGACCCAACCGCAATCGCCGCGTCAGACCTCAACGCCGACGGCGACAACGACATCATGGTGACCAACAAGGCATCCGCCACTGTCACCGTGTTTGAAAACGCCTGCGCGATCGCCCCCGTGTGCGGTAACGGAATCTGCGAAGCTGGCGAAGATCCGAAC
>JBBQCR010000232.1:0-5839 GCA_038318935.1 Phycisphaerales bacterium | reverse complement strand
CTACCGTCCGGATTCACCGAGATTCCGACCGGCTTGCCGACCTTGGTGTCGGGCTTGGTACACTAGAGGTCGGCCTTGCCTTGCATGTTGAATCGCTGCACGCGACCTTGCTTGTCCACCACGAAGAGCCGCTGCGACCTGCGGTCGTACGCCACCGCACGCGGGATTCGAAATTGCCCCAGTCCAAACCCCGGCGTACCAACGGTAATCTCAGCGGGAATCTGGGGGATGTCGCTCTTGGTGTCCGGCTCGCATCCGAGCGTGGCACAGCAGAGGACAATCGCTGCGACTGCCATTGGGCGGCGCAGCAGCAGTCGCACCGCGAAGAACGCCCCGACGCTGCCAAGAAGAATTGCACCGATCGACGCGAGCAGCACGGTCTCCGGTTGCTGATAGTGGATGGCGTTCAACGTGCTCGTCGCGAGGAGCTGCGTCCGCGGCGGCACCAGTCGACAGGTGACGGCGATCTCGCTGAAGGCCAGCGCCGTGCCACCAGCGAACGCGATGAGAGCCGCCGCCACGATCGGCGGTCGCGCCAGTCGCAACCAGGCAATCGCTGATCTCGGAGCATCAAGCGATCGCAGGCGCCGCGTGGCCTTCGACTCGACGTTCGATGCCAAGACGGACGCGACGACGGCGACCGCTCCGAGTCTGGCGACGAGGGCACTGATGAGCACGAGTGGCGTGTCATACACCAAAGGACCGACGAACGGGCGGTTCCAAGCGCTCTCCTGGGCAAGAGCCATCAGCGTCGCCGGAACCGCCGCAGCAAGGAGGTACGCGATGGCGAAGATCCGTGCCGCCAGCCGAAGCGATCGTCGGTCGGAGATCCAGGCGGTGGTGAGCGACGCGGCGACGACTGCGAGAGTAACGCCTGTTACCAACGACAATGTCAACGACGACATCGCTGGCCGAGCGTACAGAGCGACGAAGACTTGCAACTCGTGCCAAGGTTTCGCGTGCAGGAAAAGGATCGCGATAGGCATCATGCACAGCAGCACGACCGCAGTTGCCACAGTCCGAAGCGCCCGCGACGCCGGGAGTCCGCGGCCCCAATGCGCGGAAGAACCGTGGCTGTGCGAACCTGCCCCGGAGGACGCAACCAGAAGGAGTCCCGCGGCGACGACAAACGCAGGCCACCCCGCTGCCAGGACCGCAGCAGGCGGACTGCCGGTTGCGTCGAGGACTCGAAGTTCAAAGGCGTAGGTCCGGACTTGGGCAAGATCGAAGCTGACGCTTTCGGCAAGAAGTCCCAAGCTCGCGACCGCGAACCCTTGCAACACAGCGCGTCCATCGTGACGGAGAGCTCCCCAGCATCGGGCGCTCAAGCCAACTCCGTCCACACGTCGGAGAGCCGCTGAACGATCGGGTCGCGCGAGTCGCCACGCCGCGACACACCACGCGACGAGCGGCATCGCCCATGCAGCAAGGCCAAGAACCAGCGTCGTTTCGCGAAACACAACCGCATAGCGAGCCGCGTGCGTCACCTCACCCCAGCCGCCACTTGCGAGCGCAGCCGCGCCGATCCCTTGCCACAGCGACCAGAAGACTAGATACGCCGGCAGCCCGAGGGGAAGCACCGTACAAAACGCAAGCCAGCGTCCACGGCCGCGCGCGATCGCCGACGCCAGTACGACTCCGACCGGCCAGCCCGCGATGGTCGCGAGCGTGGCGATGCTGGCGATCCACGCGAGGCTCGACGCAAGCAAACTCCAAGTACCAAGGAATTGACCCTCGGGAGCATTGATCGGCGGTTGGGCGCGAAGGCTCGGCGCTGCGTCGGCGAGCACCAGGGAGAGTACTGGCCAACCAACAGCGCAGCACGCGAGGAGGAGCGCCGGGGCCAGCGCGAACCAGCGTTGACGCCAGGAGTTCATAGCGATCCTGCCGCGGGAGCGACCGGCGGCTCCGAATGCGGCTCGGCGACCGACCCGTCTTCGTCACTCTCGCTCGGACGCCCTCTTGTCGGACGGTCGATTCGATCAGCAGCTCCCTGTAATCGCCGGATGGCTTTTCCCACCGCCGCTTCGGTGGCTGCAGCAGCAACGTCCCACCGCACGATCAGCGGATCCTGAGGGCGCTCCTTCGCCGCCGCTGCGGTCAGCGTCGGTCCGAGTGGAAAGTTCTTGCTGTCGCTCGCGAACAGACGTTCCTCGCACGCCGGTGACACGAGAAACGCAAGCAGTCGCTTGACGTTGTCAGCGTGTGGAGTCCCGGCGACCATCGCGCAGGTGTTCGGAATGAGGAGCGTGCCGCTGCCTGGTTCCTTCGCGTCGCTGAAGTGCCTCGGAAGAACCGCCGCGACCTTGAGCCCGCGCGCCTGCGCCGCCCGGACGTCATCGCTGTCGGTCATTCCAACGTCGAATTGACCTTCGGCGACGGCTTGGACGACGCCCGAGTTGCCGCTCGTGAGGAGCGCGATCCGATTCTCTGCGAGTCCCTCGAGCCACGCGTCAAAGTACCCCGGCATCACTCGTCGATCCCACACCGAAAAGAGAACACCCATGTGGGCCCGCGTGGTGCCGAAGCGCGGGTCGGCCATCGCGATGCGATCCTTCCATCGCGATTGCGTGAGGTCCATCCAGGTGGCGGGTACATCCGCTTCGCTGACGCGCTCGGTGGAATACACGATCACGCGGGCCCGCGCTGCGAAGGCGAACCACCGTCCCTCCGAGTCCCGGTACGGCGTCGGCCACGCATCCAACTCCGGCGATAGTGCTGCAGCGAGCACGCCTTCGTTGGCGAGTTGGACCGTCAATGCGATCTCGCTCGACCAGAAGGCATCGGCACGCGGACGATCCCGTTCGGCGCGCAGCCGTTGGACGATGCCGGTGGTCTTGGTGGCTTCGGTGTCAAACACCGGATCGACGCGAATGCCGGTCTCTTCCTCGAACGCCGCCAGTATGGGCCGTGCGACTGATTCGTCTGCGGACACGTACACGACGAGGGACTCTCGACGGTCGCATCCGGTGAGGAGCACCGAGAACGAAGCCCACAACGAGCCAACAGCGAAGAGGAAAAACACCCGCGCGATCTTCCAGCGCGCCAGCACTGTCATCCGCCGGTCTTCTTGCCATCGCCGCCGGCAGCAGGCGCCGGTGTGCTGTCCGCTGGCTTGGCGGCATCTTTCCCATCGGCGGCCGCAGGCCCCGGGGCAGCGGCGGCAGCCTTCTTCCGCTCGAGCCGGCCCTTCAACTCACCGAAGTAGGTCTTGTGCAGCTCCTTGAGATGCTGCGGAATTTCATCCGCAGTGGTTCCCAACTCCATGCTCTTGGTCACGTCTCCGATCACCTTGTCGAGCGGCACCGCTGACTGTCCACGATCGGTCTGACCCTCGACGGCCTGCCGCGCGATGATGTCGCCGGCGGTCATCTCGACTTTTTCCTTCTGGATCTTGGTACCGGTGGGTGACTTCTGGAACTGGCCAGCGCCATCGTTGGCGCGACCACGGTTGCCTTGGCGGACACCGTCGATGTTGCCGACGTTGTCGCCGGGATTGGGATTCTGACCCGGCATCCCACCCATGCACTGGCCGAGTCCCTCAGCCTGCTTGCCAGCCTCTTGCATTGCCGCTTCGGCGTCCTTCATCATCTGATCGATCATTTCAAGGTCGTTCAGCATCTGAGACATATCGCCGGAACCAGACCCGGACTGCTGCTCTCCCTGTTGACCACCCGACTTGTCACCGGACGCGCCCTTGCTGCCCTGCTGGTCCTTCTTTTCGCCACCGCCACCCTGGCTTCCGCCTTCCTGCTTCTTGCCGTCTTTCTGGCCACCGCTCTGCTCGCCTGACTTGTTGCCGGCTTTCTGTCCGCCGCCCTTGTCACACGCGCCTTGGCAAGCTTGGCTCAACTCCTGCAGCTTCTTGCTTGCGGCCTGATTGGCTTGGGCAGCTTTCTTGATCTGTTCCTTCTGCTGTTCGTTCAGGTTCTTCGCGTTCTTGAGAGCGTTCTCCAGGGCTTCCGGACTTGACGCGAGTTTCGGGTCGAGCCCAGCCTTCTTGAGTTCGTTCTGCACGCCTTCCTTCGAGTCAGCGAGCTTGCCGATCTGCTCGGCAAGATCTTTGAGCTGACCTTCGATCGCAGCCTTCTTCGCCGGATCCTTGGCGGCTTCCGCCTTGAGCTTCTCGAGCGCTTCCTGCGCGGCCTTGAAGTCGCCGCCCTTGAGAGCCTCCGCGAGATCCTCGGTCGGAGTGCCCTTCTCCGGATTGCCAAGCTTCGCAAGCTGCCCCTTCACCTGCTCGAGTTGCTTTGCGTCCTCGCTCTTCAAGATGCTGTCGAGCTTGTTGTTCGTATTCGTGAGCTTCTTGATGGCGTCGCGACGCAGTTCCTCGGAGGTCTGCGGCAATTCGTTCGGTGCGAGATTCTCACCCGCGAGGTCGCCGAGCTTCTTGTCGAGGGCTTCCTTCAACTGCTGGTTCTTCTCCACTGCCTTCTTGACTTCGCTGGTCGCGACCTTGACCTCCTCGCGGACCTGGTTGATCTGCTGAATCTCCTCGGCCTTCTTGAAGAAGTCGCCCTGCGGCAACAGCCACCACGACAGCCCGGCCACCAGAGCGACCACCGGTCCAATCCACGAGGAGTCCGGAGCGCGAACGGGAAATGCTCTGCTCATCGACTCACGGGTTCGCGGATCCTTGGCGACGATGACCGCGTCCGCGACGGCGGCTTGCGCGAAGGCGTCGGTTCGGTCTTTGACGCCCAGCGCCGTTGAGAGTCGTTCCTTCAAACCCAGCCGTTCATCGGTCAGCACCGCGAGCGACATCGGAGTCATCGCCCCCGAACGAGCGACCGCGAACGCGACACTGAGGGCAGCGACCGCCGTCCCAAGGAGTATCCACAACCAAGGCAGAGCCGCCGCGATCGCGGGCGAGGTCTTGGCGAAGAGGACCAGCAGCAGCATCAGGATCGCGGCACCGACCAAGCCCAGATGCAGCCCGCGCAGAAAACGAGCGTTGGTGAGTCGGCTACGGGCGATCGCAAGCAGAGATCGAATATCGTCCATCACGAAGCTCCAAAGGGGTTCGGTGACTGCGTCGTCACTCCCGCCGTTCGACGAGCAGGCAGCGCCTCGTCTTCTGTCGGCACTTGGCCAACACCCAGTCCAGCACCAGCACCAGCACCAGCATGCAGTTGATCCAAAGCGCGATGGCCGGACCGCGATAGATGCTACCCCGATGATCGGGCGGATCGCCGAAAAGTCGCAAGGAATCTTGCTGACTCTGACTCGACGGAACCCTCGGCCAGCGTCTGTCGAACTGAGTGACGTTGCTCGCGACGGTGCCAACTCGTCCAAGGGTGACGAGATCTCCGGTGGCGATGCCGCCCTCCCGCGTCCGATCACTATCATCATGCTCATCTGCGTGGCGATCGCCTTGGCAACCTCCGCGGCAATCGCCGTCTGACCGCATCTCCTCTCGGAGCCCCTCAGCGTGCGCCCATCGATCCGCTCTTCTCTCGTGTCGCTCTTGACGCACCTGTCCTCGCCCTGGCTGCGTGCAGCGGCGTGTGCGATGGCTCTCGCGGGACCGGCGGTGGTCGGCGCGATGCCTGCGCAGACGAGCCCCGCGGCACCAGTTCCGGATCGAGCAGTGGCCCTGCAAGCGGAGGTCCTTGAGCTGCGAGCGGAACTCCAACGGCTGAAGGCCGAGCTCACGGAGGCGAACACGCGCATCGCGGAACTGGAAGCAAAGCTCGCCGCGGCGACATCGAGCGCAGCTCCAGTGCCGGGGAAAGCGTCGGGGACACCCGCTCCGGCGCCAGCGTTCGCACTGCTCGAGCCCGGACAACCGATCACCTCGGTCGATCAGTTCTTCGCCACCATGCAAGCGAACTATGCC
>JBBQCR010000231.1:0-5845 GCA_038318935.1 Phycisphaerales bacterium | reverse complement strand
AAGGCAAGGCCGAGAACGCGACGATAGTGGTGCGAAATCACGCGGGCACGATAGCGGCTTCGCAAGGATCGGCGGAATCTCGGCGACAGGCTTGGGGGAGATCGTGCTCTCCTTTACGATCGGGCCATGATGAAGATGATGAGGATGTTGAGGACGATGAGGACGCCGAAACGGGTGGCTCGCTCGATCGCGACGGGTATGGGGGCCGTGGCCGCGTTGAGCGCGTCGTTGGTCTTCGGCCAATCCGGTCCCTCGTCAAAGCCCGGCATCGGCGCCATTCCATACACCGGACAGACCTTTGGGGTGACATTCCGCACCTGGGCTCCCAACGCCCAAGCCGTTCGCGTCGCCGGCACATTCAACGGTTGGAATCCGACATCGCAGCCGCTCTTCGCCGAAGGCGGCGGCTGGTGGTCGGTCGACGTCGCGACGATTTTTCCGGGCCACCAGTACAAGTTCGTGGTGATCAAGGCCGACGGCGGAGTGCTCTGGAAAAACGATCCGCGGGCGCGGCGATTGAGCAACTCGGTCGGGAACTCGATCATCTACAACCCTAACGCATTCCAGTGGACCACCGTCAACTTCACGATGCCGGCGTGGAACGAGTTGGTGGTGTACGAAATGCACCTGGGCACCTTCAACGTCACGCCCGGATTGTCCCCACCGTGCACGCTTGATCAGGCGCGGGCGAAGCTCGATTCGCTCAAGGACCTCGGTATCAACGCGATTGAGCTCATGCCCGTGTGCGAGTTTCCGGGCGACATCTCCTGGGGCTACAACCCGAGCTATCCCTTTTCGGTCGAGAGTTCCTACGGCACGCCTGACGATCTCAAGGAGTTCGTCGATGCGGCGCATGCCCGCGGCATCGCTGTCTTTCACGACCTCGTCTTCAGCCACTTCGGTCCCAACGACCTCGACATGTGGCGATTCGACGGGTGGAGCCAAGGCGGTTTCGGCGGCATCTTCTTCTACAACGACTTCCGAGCCGTGACGCCGTGGGGCGACACGCGACCCGACTACGGACGACCCGAAGTGCGGCAGTACCTTCGCGACAACGCGCTGCTGTGGCTGCAGGAATTCCGCATGGACGGCCATCGCTGGGACGGCACAAAGTTCGTTCGCAAGGTCGATCAGGGCGGGCCCGAGATTCCGGACGGATGGTCGCTGCTGCAGTACGTGAACGACGAGATCGACGCCGCGCAGCCGTGGAAGATCCAGATCGCGGAAGACCTCGACGACAACGACTGGCTGTGCAAGCCGACCGGTGCGGGTGGTGCGGGCTTTGACAGCCAATGGGATGCGAGCTTCGTCCATCCGATCCGCGCGGCCATCATTGTTCCCAACGACGCCGATCGAAACATGTGGTCGGTGCGCGACGCGATCGCCCATACCTACAACGGAAGCGCGTTCCAGCGCGTCGTCTACACCGAGAGCCACGACGAAGTCGCCAACGGTCACCAGCGAGTTCCCGAAGAGATCTGGCCGGGCAACGCGAGTTCGTGGTTCTCCAAGAAACGATCCACGCTCGGCGCCGTCGTGATGATGGGATCGCCGGGCATCCCCATGCTCTTCATGGGTCAGGAGTTTCTCGAGAACGGTTGGTTCGACGCCAACGATCCGCTCGACTGGAACAAGGCCACGACCTTTGCCGGGATTCGCGCGATGTATCGCGATCTCATCGCCCTGCGCAAGAACTCCGCCGGCGTGACTCGCGGCCTCACCGGATCGAACACCAACATCTTCCACGTCAACAACGACTGGAAGATGATCGCCTGGCACCGTTGGATGAACGGCGGCGAGAAGGACGATGCCGTGGTCGTCGCCAACTTCGCCGGTGTGGGTCGCACGAACTACCGCATCGGCGTCCCGCGTCGCGGCGTCTGGAAGTGTCGCTTCAACAGCGATTGGGTGGGATACGACGCCAGTTTCGGCACGTGGCCCGCGAACGACATCCTTGCCGATCCGGTCGCCTGGGACGGGATGCCGTTCTCGATCGTTCTCTCGATCGGGCCCTACACCGGCCTCGTCTATTCGCAAGGAGACGCGCCGCCTCCGTGCGCCGCCGCAGATCTCAATTGCGATGGCGTGGTGGACGCTGCTGATCTTTCGATACTCCTGGGGGCTTGGGGAGCTTCCGGAGGGGGCTCGGTTGTCGGTGATCTCAACGGCGATGGTCTCGTCGGGGGCGCGGATCTTTCGATACTCCTTGGAGCGTGGGGCGGCTGACAACAGGGTTATTGGCTTCCTGCTCCTGCGGAATCGCGATTGCGCGCGTGCATTGCAACAGGGGGCCCCGTTACCATCGGCACTCCGCGCCACGTCGTGGGCGGTACCAACTCGAGGAGAGATCAACATGATGAAGATGACTGTCGCTGCGATCATCGCGGCTTCGCTTGCACACGTGGCCGCGGCCGGTTCGCTTGATGTCGTGATGGACGGCAAGGCGGCGAGGGAGTACGGCTCCGCGCTGATCGTGCAGAACACCCAGACCCAGTTCGGTGACTCAAACCTCGGTCAGATTGGCTTCGCCAACGGCAGCGAGCTTGACCAGGGGTTCGGCTTCATCAGCCTCGACTCGGGCTATCTCTACATCGTGCTTGCGGGCAACCTCGAGAGCAACTTCAACAAGCTTGAAGTCTTCATCGACTTCAAGAAGGGCGGACAGAATCGTCTGCGCGGTGACAACCCCGACGTCGACTTCAACGGCCTCAATCGCATGGGCGACGACGGTTCTGGCAACGGGCTCACCTTCGACGCGGACTTCGCGGCCGACTACTACATCACCGCAACCTGTGGCGGCACTCCATCGTTCTCCACCTTCGCGAACACCGCCGAGATCCTCACGCTCGGTGGCGGTTCCGGCGGCTTCATCGGCAGCGGTGGCGAGGGCACGTCGTTTCTCAACGGCAGCAACGGTGTGCTCATCGCGATCGACAACTCGAACACCCGCGGTGTCAGCGGCGGCAATGGAACCGCAAGCGGCAAGGGCGTGAGCACGGGCGTCGAGATCGCGATCCCGCTGTCGCTTCTCTCCGGGTACACCTCGGGGGACATCAAGGTGTGCGCCGCCATCAACGGTGGCGGCCACGACTTCTTGTCCAACCAGATCCTCGGCGGCATCGGCGGAGGCAACAACCTCGGCGAGCCGCGGGCGGTGAACTTCGACTTCGCCGCCGGCAACCAGTACTTCGTCGTCCCGGGTCCGATCGTCGACGTTTTCGGTGATCTCAACGGTGACGGCTTCGTTGACGCGGCCGATCTGGCGATTCTCCTGGGCGAGTGGGGAGCCGTCTGCACCGCCGGCTGCACGGCCGACCTCAACGGCGACGGCACCGTCGACGCCGCCGATCTCGCGCTGCTTCTGGGGGCTTGGAGCTGATCCCCACGGGATTCTTCTGGTCCGAAAATCACTCCGTGAACACGGAATCTCTGCCGCGGTCTGGCAATGGACCGCGGCATTTTCTTAGCATTGGTGATCGGGACGAAGGCAGGTCCAAGGTGGGCCAGCCCTCGACGGTCTCAAATTGAAAGAGGGTGGTGCAAAGATGAAGCGACAGACTTTTCTCGCCGCGATCGTGGCGCTCGTCGGGACTGCCGGAGTTTCGCAAGCCGACATCGTCATCGACGGCTCGCTCGACGCGGCGTATGGCAGCGCACTGAGTGTGCAGAACGTGATGACCGGGTTCGGTGACTCGAACCTTGGCACCATTGATTACGCCAACGGCAGCGAACTCGACAATGCCTACGGCGTTGTCGTCGGCGACTACCTCCACCTCTTTCTCGGTGGCAACCTCGAGAGCAACTTCAACAAGCTCGAGATCTTCCTCGACTTCAAAAAGGGTGGACAGAACCGTCTTCGAGGCGACAACCCCGATGTCGATTTCAACGGCCTCAATCGCATGGGCGATGACGGCACCGGCATCGGTCTGACCTTCGACGCCGGCTTCGAGGCCGACTTCTATGTGACGACGACCTGCGGTGGTGGTCCCTTCTCGACCTACGCCAACACCGCCCAGATCCTCACCGACGGCGGCGGAACGGGCGAGTACATCGGCAGCGGAGGGGCGGGTGCACGTGCCGTGCTGAACGGTACGAACGGCACGCTCATCGGCTACAACAACTCCAACATCGCTGGTGTGTCCGGCGGCGGCAAGAGCGCCAGCGGCAAGGGCGTCACCACTGGAGTCGAGATCGCGCTTCCGCTCGCGCTGCTGGCGGACTACGCCGGTGGCGACATCAAGGTCTGCGCGTTCATCAACGGCGGAGGCCACGACTTCCTGTCGAACCAGATCCTCGGCGGAGCCGGCCCCAGCGGCAACTTCGGCGAACCGCGCGTGGTCAACTTCGACTTCGCCGCGGGCGATCAGTTCTTCGTGATCCCAGGCGGCGGCACCACCGTGTGCACTGGTGACATCGACGGAGACGGAACAGTGGGTCCGACCGACCTTGCGTTCCTGCTCGGCGCTTGGGGTACGGCGGAGGTCGATCTGGACGGCGACGGAACGACAGCAGCCTCGGATCTGGCCATTCTGCTCGGAGCTTGGGGCGCGTGCCCGTAATCGGATTCCTGCATCAGCGGTAGTTCAGGCCGGCGGTTCGCGATCTCGTTCGCGGACCGCCGGTCTTCGTTTGGCTCCATCGCAGCCAAGAAGCGGACACTTCGGCGAACTGCGCGGCGTGCCGCTCGTCACTTCGACCGGGGATCCGGCCACAGATCCCGCAACCAATCGGTCCGCTGCGAGTACCCTCCCGACTTGCGGCGTTCGCCGTAATCCGTTGCCGAACTTCACCACTCGTTCGGAAGGCCCTCTTCCACATGCGCACCACCATGCTTGCCGGTAGCTTCCTCACTCTTTCGATAACCGCCGGACTTCTCGCGTCCCCGGCACCAGCACCGATACCGGCGCCGGGGCTGGCGCCTCAGGGCGGACCTCCACCCGAGGCACCGCAGCGCGGCCCCAACGATCTTCCGCCCTTCCCCGAAGTTTCCAAGGGATTCGAGAAGGTGACGTCGAGCTCGGACGGTCAATCGCTCTTTGGCCTCTACGTGAACCGTAAGGACGAGCAGATGCTCGCCGAACTCCCCAAGGGCTGGGAGCGGATGAAGTTCTTCATCGCCGCGACGCCCGCAGGCGGCGTGATCTTCTCCGGACTTCAGGGGCCAGCGCGATATGTCTTCTGGCGGCAGTACGGCAATCGACTCGCCTTGGTGGAACCGCAACTGGAGATTCGCAGCAACGGCGAGCAGGTCAGCAAGGACTCGGTGAAGCGGATTTTCACCGACCGCGTCCTCTTCGAAGTCCCGATCGTCGCGATGGGTCCGAACGGCACGCCGGTGATTGATCTCGACGCGGTGTTGGTTGGTCAATCGCAGCAACTCGGCGGCATCAACCTCAATCCGCGCCTGGCGAAGATCGCCAAGGCCAAGTCGTTCCCGCAGAACCTGGAAGTTGCGATTGAGGCTCCGGATCAGTCGGGGATGTACAAGACAGTGCATTACTCAATCTCGGTCATTCCCGAGAACACCGCCTACAAGCCGCGCGTCGCCGACGATCGCGTCGGCTACTTCCTTACTGATTACCGCGATCTCGGTCAGTACGGCACCGAAACCAACTGGGTCCGTTACATCAACCGCTGGGACATCCAGAAGCGCGATCCGAAACTCTCGATGTCGCCGGCGAAGGACCCGATCGTCTTCTATGTCGAGCACACCGTTCCGGTGCGCTACCGCCGTTACGTTCGTGACGGCATCTTGCAGTGGAACGAAGCGTTCAAGAAAATCGGCATCGACAACGCGATCGAGGTCTATCAGCAGGACGAAGTCACCGGCGCCCACATGGAGAAG
>JBBQCR010000230.1:0-5868 GCA_038318935.1 Phycisphaerales bacterium | reverse complement strand
CACTGAGCACGCGTACCGCCGCGTCGGCAAGCGCTTGCGGATCCTCATCATCAACGAGTAGCGCGTTCTCGTCGCGTCGCGCGATGTCGGGCACGCCGCCTCGCGCGAACGCCACACTCGGAACTCCGCACGCAGCGGCTTCCATGAGCGTCTGTCCGAACGACTCCTCAAGCGAGGTGTTGACGAATACGTCGGCCGCTGAAATTGCGATGGGCATCAGACGCTCGTCGTCGATGTACCCCAGACCACGGACCGAAGGGACGTACTGCGAGTTGTGGCCGAACGCCACGACATCTGCATCGATTCGGGATCGCAGTATGGTCGCCATCTCCTGAAGCAGATGCCCGCCCTTGCGGCGCTCACCCATGTCGATGGCTCCGGCCAGAATCACGGGCCGATGTTCCGGAATTCCAAGTAGCCGCCGCGCGACACCCTTGTCGATCGGCGCGAATCGACGCGTGTCCAGAGCCAAAGGAAGAAGCGCGACATCGGCGCGACCGCCGAATCCCTCCACGGCCCGATCCCGCATCCACGTGCTGTTTGCCGCCAACGGCACGCCGATGTCGACAAAGACCGACCGTCGCTCGCGCCACGCCGGCGCGATCATCGGCAGCGCCAAGGCTGGGTATTCGTTGGACGTCGGACATCGCTCATCGCATCCGCTGGAGTAGCTGCGACAGCTTCCCGCATACACGCATCGTCCGCTGATCCAGTGCATGTCGTGGAGATACGCGACGCAGGCGATGCCACGAGCAGCGAGCAGCGGAAACAAGGCGATCGGCCAGCGAGTCCAATGGAAGTTGCCGGCGATCACGACATCCGGTTGCAATTGAGCGATGCGACTGGCGATCGCGCGGGCCGCTTCGTCGCGATCGGGCATCGCGTCGGGGGTCGTCTCGGGCATCGCGTGCAGGCCGTTCCAACCCGCCGAAAGATCGACCCCCTGAGCGCTCGGTGCGGCCGACGTTTGGGCCAAGCAGCACACGACGTCAACCTGATGTCCAGCGAGAAGCAACGACTGCGCCTGACGTCGCATCGCCTTTCCCGCGCCGCCGACGAAGCCGACATCGTTGGCGAAGACGACGCGCAGCGGCTGGCCCTTCTCAAGCAGCGCTCGCACGCTCGCGAAGCCTTCGCGCAATCCTCGACTCAGCGCCGTTCGATCGTCCACGTCTGTCGTCCCCAGTCGTAGGTGACCCACGGGCGGCCGTCCATGAGTCTCGTCGAACTCAGCCAGCGCAACACACGGCGCGGCGCGGCAGTACGAACAAAGATGCGGAGCTTCGCCTGCCATTCGCGGGGTGGCTTGCCTCCGGCCTTGGCAAACACCGCGCGAGCCTCTTCGAGATACTGCCCGAACGCGCTGGATGTCTTCTGGCTTGCATGCCGCCGATAGCAGCCAAACGGCACGTCGACCGCGAACAACTCGGCGTGACCGAAGAAGCGGGACCAGAGCTCGAAATCGCCCGCCGACTTCAGCGTGTCGTCGAGTCTGCTCCCGGCTCTCGCCCACAACGAACGACGCCAAAACGTCGACTCCTGCTGGATGTAGCCGGACGAGGTCCAGCCCGCCGCCGCGAAGTTCTCGCCACTAAGAAAGCCTCGCTTGGAGAACCCCTCGATGCGATTGACCTTGATCATCGCGCCGTCCTCGTCGATAGCTGCGGGAAGCGACGTGCTGATCCATTCGACTTCGGGCAGTTCCGCGAAGATGCGACCGACGGCCAACAGCGTGCCTGGAAGCCATTCGTCGTCGGCGTTGATCCACGCCATCACCGAACCGGTTGTTCGGGAAAAGCCCTTGTTGATCGCGTCGTACATCCCGTGGTCACGTTCGCTGACGATGGTTGCGAAATGTCTCTCGTGTCGTCGGGCGATCGACATGGTGCCGTCGGTCGATCCACCGTCGATCAGCACGTGTTCGATGTGCGGATAGCGCTGCCCCTGCACCGAGAGGATCGTGCGCTCGAGGAATCGCTCCTGATTCAGGCACGGCGTCACGATCGAGATGAGAGGCAGTTCGGCCATCGGCGAGCGGACGATACCCGTCACGACCACGTATTGGCGGCGAATTCGGGACGGGACAGCGGAACGAAGAAGAGATCAATCTGCCAAAGGCACACGTCACGCGCCCGCCACAGCGGCTCTGAGGCATCAATGACGCCGAAGCCCCGCTCGCGCATGAATCGGACCATCTCGTCGAATCGGAGACTCGCATCGGAGACCTGGAAGCAGTAGCACTCGAGGATCACCAGCGACGCGTTGCGCAACGTCTCGATCGCTCCGTCCAGGATGGGCACTTCGAATCCGTGGGTATCGAGCTTCACCAGATACGGCCCTGGAAGTCGGCGGGTCGCGACCTCGTGATCGAGGGTCGTCACTGGCACCTTCGTCCTGGCGTTCGCCGACGGCCGATCGCTGGCCAATCCGCCGAAGGGATCGCCGTCATCGAACCAGATCTCTCCGCAGCGAGCACCGGCCGCCGCGAGCACGAATTCGGCGCGGGATCGGGCTGCACAATAGCTCTGCAGCGCAGCGCGATGCACCGCCTGCGCTTCGACCAAAAGATACCTCGACTGCGGCAGGTGTCGTTCGCAGACGGCCGACCACATGCCGTTACTGGCGCCGACATCAATCACCGTCCCGACCGTGAGTCCGCGGCGGACGCATCGCCAAAGCGCACGGTCGGTGGACATGAATCGGAAGACGGCCGATTCAGGAGCCTCGTCGCGCAACGGCGCCGCAGGAGCCGACCTCTCGGTGGCCGGCGCATCCGCGACCGTTCTCGGTACGAGCCACCGAGCGAGTCTCGCAGGCAGGGAACGCGATGCCTCCGACAGAGCCGCCTTCAGAGCGACCACCTCATCACCAAGCGCCACGAGTCGCTCGAGTCTCACGGCTCGGTCTTGTTCCGACTCGACCCACTTCGCCTCAATCGCGTGGATTGCATCCAGCCGCGCAGCGCGGTCCAGTTCGGACGCCGTCAGTTGCTGCTGCAGCGTCATGATCTCATCCAACCGCGCCGCTCGGTCTGTCTCGAGATCGAAGAGTCGCCGATGCAGGGCAGTCATCTCTTCGCGCAGCGCGTGGGCCTTCGCAAGTTCCTGTTCGAGCTCGCCGATGCGGGCGAGCGAAGCGTCCTTCCACAGCGCTGGCATGAGCGCCTCGAGGCGGGACGACGGGAAATTCGGCGACTCCTCCGGCACGTTGCCGGGAAGGCTAGCAAAGATCAGCCCACCGTGTGACGGACCGGCGCTTCCGCCAGCGACGCATACAAACGAATCATCGCCAGTCCATGCGAGGATTCGCCGAAGCGCTCTTCCGCTCGCCGACGGGCGTCGACGCGGAGCCGCGCTCGCAATGCAGCGTCGTTCGCGAGCGTCGCGATCCTCTCTGCCAGCGCGGCGATGTCGCCCGTCGGAGCGAGCCAACGAGTGGCGTCACTCCCCACGATTTCGGGGATTCCTCCGCTGTTGAACCCGACGACTGGCGTACCGCATGCGAGTCCTTCCACGGCCGCGTTCGGAAGGTTGTCCTCGAACGAGGGCACAACCACCATGTCCGCTGCGGCGATGCATTCAACGATCGACGTCTCGTCCGCGAGGACTCCCAATTCGCGTCGAGGCAGAAGCGATTGCCAGATCGCCGGAACGCCAAGCACCACCGGCACCAGCCGACCCTGACCGACCAACTCGGCACATCGAGGGTCCGCTGCGCATCGGTCCATCGCCTGCGCGAATGCGCTGAATCCCTTGCGCCGTTCGTTGGCGTCGCTCGCTGCGAATAGGACGAGAACATCCGCATCGCTCGCTCCGAGCCGGGTACGCCCGGCTGCCCGCAGCGACGGATGGAATCGCCCGAGATCGATGCCGTTGGGCACGACCTCAACACGACGATCACGAAACACCCTGCTCTGTCGCACCCGTTGGGCCAGCCATTCGCTCGGACAGACGAGCGTCAGGTCGCCCGATGACAAGTGCGATAGTCGATCGTCAAACGACGCATCGACGATGCCAAGCGGATCGGCATTGAGTTGCGGACACGCTCGACAACCCACGCGCCAACGACCGCATCCCGCGTCGAAGTGACAGCCGCCTGTGTAGGCCCATTCGTCGTGCAGGGTCCACACGACGCGCTTGCCGCTTCTGAGCAACTGCCCGATGTCATCGGTCGACTGAAAGCCGCTCACCCAGTGCAGATGGACGATGTCCGCCTCGCGGACCCATGGATGGTCGCGAAGATCAATGCCGGGTCGCCCGAGTGAGAACCACGTGTTCGAAAGTTCGCTGCGCCGGTCGGCGATCCAATACTTCTCGATCACCCGCCATCGCGACACGTCGTCGGCAAGCGGCGGAACTTCGGCGATCGTCGGATCGGTCGGCGGAGCCTCCGCCGAAACCAACATGCGACTCTCGACTCCCATTCGCTGCAATCCGCGATGGAGACGAACAGCCGCGCGGGCCGCACCGCCGGATCGGCAGAAGGTCGAGAGCTGCAGTGTCCTGAACTCCGGCCCGCGCGCCACGGCCTGAAGCGCCGGAACCGCGACCGGCGGTCGATAGCCGAATCGTTCGTAGTCCTCTCGCATGGTTGCGTAGAGCGCTGCCGCGGCATCGGCGGTCAGTCCTTCGTCCGAGTCTGCGGCCTTCGATTGATTGCTCCGCGGCAACTCGGATTCGATGCCCAGTTGCACTGCCAACCGTGACCAGTCCAGGGCAAGCGACTCGAATCGCAGGACGTGGCGAACCGCGATGCGATCGCAGTCGTCAACGAGCCATGCGGTTTGAGAGCGCCACTCCGATTCAACGTGATCGGCGTATCCGCGCACGAAGTTGGAGAAGTCGTTCACCAACGCCCAGCGGTGCAAAGCATGGACCGGCGTCGCGCGCGCGTATCGCCAAACGCTGCGAAGCCATGTTTCCGGGTCGCGCACCACCGCGATGCTTTCGAGCCGGTCCCACTCGACGCGTCCAATCACCTCGATGACATCTTTCGCTCGACGATGGGGCGACATCGGCTCGGGAACATCGTCGCTACGGAGGATTGATCGCACCGATGATCCGCCATTGCGCGGAACATGCACGAAGGCGATGCCGCGTGATATCGAGACGTACGTCATGCCGAGGGCACGTTACCGCATTCGTGCCACAGCGAATCGGCATCGAAGCCGACCGCAGTTGGTCGATCGTGACGATGAGCGCGCCAGCGGTGCAGCCGCGACCAGGCTCGTACCGCGATCGATAGCGCCGTGCCGATCGGCCGCTCGAGCACTGTCGGTCCGCATCCGTAGCGTGCGCGAACCGCCGCGATCTCCGCGGCCCCGGTCGTTCGCTGCTGCGAGAAGCTCTTGGACGCGTCGTGCCAGCGGAACGCGCCCAGGACGCTGCGGAGATGTTTGCATCGCCCCGCGCGAAAGAGCCGTACAAAGAGGTCGTAATCCATGGCGAAACGCAGTTCCCCATCGATCCCCCCTGCGCGTTCCCAGAGGCCACGGCGCCAGAAGCAGGTCTCCTGATGCGTCCACGGCCAGCGATTGAGGAGATACGACGAGTGCAAGGGAAGACAGCGGTATCCGGTGACTCGCCCGTTGCAGTCGATGATCATGCGATCGCCATGGATCAGCTCAAGCCGCGAATCGCCTGCGAACGCCGCTCGCATCGTCCGAAGCGTCCACGGCAGGTGCATGTCATCTGAGTTGAGCCAACCGAGGTACTCGCCTTTGGCAAGCGCGAATCCCTTCTGCAGGGCATGAGCCTGTCCATCATCGGGCTCGATGAGACATGCTGCGAGCTGCGGCCGAAATCTCTCAAGGATCTCGCGCGTGCCATCGGTCGAGCCACCGTCGACGACGATGATCTCCAGCGCCGG
>JBBQCR010000229.1:0-5869 GCA_038318935.1 Phycisphaerales bacterium | reverse complement strand
CCGAGGATCGTGTCGAGGGCGTCGCAGCATTCAGTGCGTCGCCGCTCAAGGAGCCATTCGCGAACTGCACTTCGCGAACCGTTTCGCCTGGCCGCAGCGGAAAGGCGAGTCCATCGCGCCACGCGGCGTGCAGGTCTGCGTAGTGGGGACTGTCTGGATTGGCGGACTGACCGGCCGGAGTCGTCAGCAATCCCGCGTCTTCGCGACCGGGCGTGACCACCAACCGATCGCTCGCTCCAAATCGTGGGGCCGCAACCCGTACCGCCGACCAGTGGCCGGGCTGTTCGTGCGACGGAAGCCCGAGCTTCCCCGCAAGGAGCGGGAGGGCCTGAGCCAATGGATGGGAGAACTCGCTCGCATTCACCTGACCCCAGCGAAGAAGTCCACTCTTGCCTCGCGATTGGCTGGCCGCATCGAGGACACATCGCTGCACCAACTCCTCCCAACTCGCAGGAGCGACCTCTCCGGATTTCGACGACAACGCCACGCTGGGCGGAAGGAGGTGATCGGGGTGCGCCACGACGAGGCGGAGCATGCTTTCGCTCTCGACCGGTAGTTGTGCGATGCGTGCGGCGCGCTTGAGGCGCTCGTCCTTGGCCAACGTTGGCTCACGGGCGGCGATCGAGGCTTCCGCAATGCCGCGCACGACACTACTCGTGATCGTCCGTCGCGCGCGATCAACGATCGCGAGCGCCTTGTTGTCTACATCGGCCAGCCCGTTCCACTCCCGGAGTGTTTCGGCGATCGCCGCGCAGCGCTTGGCGCCGTCGGTCGGCGAACCGTCCACCGCAGTGACTGCGGCGCCCGCCTCGATCGCTGGAAGGAGCGCGTCACGCCACTGGACGAGCTTCGGCACCGCGACGTCGAGTTGGATCGCGGCACAGGCTCGTTCGTCGAGCAAAGCCGCGGTCGTTGTGAGTTCGTGGATTCGAAAGGCCCGCTCGGCAGGGGCCCATAGCGATCCGAAACGCACAGCGTCGACGACCGGCACGGTACGCTGATTGGCCGTCACGATGACGCCGCTCTCAGGATCGACGACGCGCGGGCGCTCGGATTCCGGTCGTTCTCCGCGCCATCCGCGCGAACCATCGGCCCAGGACGTCGGGACAGACCCATCGAATCCAAAGCGATCCGGGAGGTAGCCGGAGATCGTCCAGCCGATGTGTCCATCGGATCCGGCGACCAGCACGTTCTGCTGCGGTCCTCGCCACCGTGCAGCGGCGTCGAGCGCTTCCACAACCGTGGTGGCCTGTGCGATGTCAAGCACCCCCATGTTGAAGCCACCTGGCATTGTTGCGGTCCAGGAAAGCGCGAGGGGGCGCTGTTTGGCGTCGGCGGCGACGATCGGTCCCCATCGCGTCGTTCGGATGTCCATCGATTGAGGTTCGCTGCCGCGCACTCTGAGCACCTCACGTTCGGTGCCGTACGGCTCGCTCCCGCCGGGGACCAGATACCTGCTTGGATCGTTGGGATCGGACTCGACAACGACGAAGTCGATGAAATCTCCCTCGACGTTGGTGAATCCCCACGCGATGCGTCCGTTGCTTCCACTCACGACCCCAGGCGCACCCGGCAAGGTGACGCCGTCGATCTGCCGGATCGCATCGCCATCGCGGTATCGAAGCGACGCCCGATACCACACGTTGGGAACCGTCATCGGCAGATGCATGTCGTTGGCGAGGATCGCACCGCCCGTCGACGAGCGCTTGCCGGCGATCAACCAACCGTTGGATCCGATTGCCAGCGGATCTGTCGCCTCCTGCGAACGGAGCCATGCCGTGAAGTGCTGCGGGTCGTCGCTGCAATCAGACTGCGCGCCCGCCGGAGGCACGTCACTCCGCGGCATTTCTTTCGTCGCCCCGTTTGTGGGTGGAGCGGATGATGGTGCATCGCGTCGAAGGAGACGCGTGTCGACGACCTCCGCCCCCGGAATCGCAGGCAGCGCGGGTGGTGCAGGATCGGGAATCACCGGGGTATCCCACGTCGACACGCCGGGAGCGAGGAAGTGGACCATTGCGGCAGGAAGTGTGTCCATCGCCAACGGCATCGACGTCTCGATCCGTGCTTCGTCGTTCAGCATCGCGCACATCGCCAGCCCGACGAGCACCGAGTCTTCGGCCGCCCACGGAGCGAGCGGTGCTTGCAGAAACTTGTGTTCGACCGGCGGTTCGCTCAGGGCCTTCAATCCGGCGTTCACGCCATCGGTGTACGCGTCCACGATCATCCGTTGCTCTGCTGGCAGGGCTGCGAGGGCTGCGCGAGCGGCTGCCCGCAAGCGCATGACTCGCTGCTGCCGATCCTGCCCGAGCGCAAGCGGACCGAGCAGTTCGCTCAGTTCACCCGCCGCAACGCGTCGCATCAGGTCCATCTGGGCGAAGCGATCGGTCGCGTGCAGGAACCCTTCCAATCGCACGGCGTCTTCGAACGACGCGGCGTCAATCAGCGGAATGCCGTACCGGTCGATGTTG
Source organism: Phycisphaerales bacterium (assembly GCA_038318935.1). Lineage (GTDB taxonomy): Bacteria > Planctomycetota > Phycisphaerae > Phycisphaerales > SM1A02 > JAEUIT01. Next base: position 3,401 of record JBBQCR010000229.1, on the reverse strand, counting down.
GCGACGCCGCTGGCCTTGAGCGACGCGATGACCGCAACGGACTCCGCCTTCTGACGCCCGAAGGCGTCGGGTGCCCACAGCGTCGACACGACCAGAAGGGAGATCATCGCCGCTGAGCGTCGGAGGACATGGGGCATGCGGACATCATCGCCGAAACTACCCGAACCAATCCGACCAGCCCACGATGATCGGGCCGAGGGGTTCCAACCCGGTCGTTACGATGCCACCGCCGATGGCTTCCCCCGAGATCCCAGACGACGACGCGACCGCTCCGCTTGCCGCTCTCGCGGTGGCGATGACCGCGATGAACAGCATGCGGACGATCGAAGCATCGATCGAGAGCGTTCGAACGCTCGCTTCTCGCGTCCTGGTCATCGACTCAGGTTCGACCGACGGCACGGTTGAACGATGCCGCGCACTTGGCGCAGAGATCGAGCATCGTCCGTGGGCCGGCCACGTGGCGCAGAAGCAGTACGCCATCGATCGCTGTCGCGGACTCCTGCCGCCCGAAGGTTGGATCCTGCTCTTGGATTCCGACGAAGCTGTCGATCCGCGCCTAGCGCTCGCGATTCGAAACGCGATCTGGCTCGCACTTGGCGGCGCGGAAAGGCCGATCGGCTACGAGATGAATCGCCGTCTGGTCTTCGGTGGCCGACGCTTGCGTCACTCGTTTCAACCGGAGTGGCGACTCCGGTTGTTCCGCTCCGGCTGTGGTCACGTGGCGGGTACGGCACCGCACGATTGCATCCGTCTCGTCGGTGCCGGCGGCGCGAACGCGACAGTCGGACGACTCGAAGGCGATCTCCTGCACGACTCCTGGGCCGACGTCAACGACATGCTGCACCGGCAAGTTGGCTACGCCAGTATCACCGCCGCGAACGGCGACCCCTTCGCTCTGCGCGGCGGCGGTCTCGTTGACGTGCTCGTCCGACCGGGTGCAGCGTTCCTCAAGCAGTTCGTCCTGCGCTCCGGATGGCGCGACGGTTGGCGCGGTATGGCAGTCGCCGGAGGGGCTGCCGCCGCGACGCTCATGAAACACATCGCGATCGCCGAGCGTCGCGGCCACGCCAGCGATGAACGGAATACGCGATCGTCGCGATGATCGCAGCGGCTGAAACCTTCCCCCGAAAGGACTCTCCCTCGTGACACTTCAACGCACATGCAATCCGGGCTCGTGTTCGCGGCGAGAAGCAATCTCCGCGTTCCTTTTCAGTAGCCTCACGGCATCGCTGCTCGCTTCCGCAGCCAGCGCCGAGGAGCCTGCGGTTGTCTACCCGATCACCCTCGCCCAGTGGTCCCTGCATCGGGCGCTCTTTGACGGCAAGCTCGATCCACTCGATTTTCCGCGCGCGGCGAAGCGCCTGGGCATCAGCGGCGTCGAGTACGTGAATCAGTTCTACGCCGCGATGCCCGCCGAAGGCGCTTGGATCGCAGAGCTGCGGAAGCGGTGCGACGGCGAAGGCGTCCGCAGTCATCTCATCATGTGCGATGGTGAAGGGGACCTCGGCGATCCTGATTCGAACGCGCGGTCGCGTGCGGTCGCCAACCATCAGCGATGGCTCGATACCGCGAAGGCACTCGGCTGCCATTCCATCCGCGTCAACGCCGTGAGTTCAGGCTCGCCCGAGCAGCAACGGGGATATCTGGTCGATGGTCTCGGAGCATTGTGCGATCGGGCGACTCCGCTTGGCCTCAACGTCATCGTCGAGAATCACGGCGGACAGAGTTCCGACGGTGTGTGGCTGGCGGAGGTGCTTCGAGCCGTGCACCGACCGAACATGGGGGCGCTTCCGGATTTCGGCAACTTTCGAAAGAGCGCCACCGAGTGGGCGGATCGCTACGCGGGCGTGGCAGCCCTCGCCCCGCTCGCCAAAGCCATGAGCGCGAAGTCTTACGACTTCGACCTTCAGGGCAACGAGACCACCATCGATTTTCCGCGAATGCTTTCAATCGTTCGGGCGGCGGGGTACCGCGGGGCGATCGGTATCGAATACGAAGGCCGGCGACTTTCCGAGGAAGAGGGGATCCTCGCAACCAAGCGCTTGATCGAACGCCTGGGATGCACGGCCTGACGACTCCACGCGGCGGACCCAGCGAGCGTTGCTCCTCTGCCATTACACTCCGGGGCTCCGTTGTTCACTTCGTTCCACTGACTCTCTCGGAAGGGATCTCTCGCCGTGTCTGCCTCGACTACGTCTTCGTTTGCCAGCCCGACGATTTCCTCCGGCGGCCGTCGGACCGCCGCGGTACTGGTCACCGGTGCGGGCGGCGAGATGGGACACGGTCTCCTGAGCCGATTGGCTGGTCTGGCCGCCGCTCGGGGCCAGCAGGTGATCGCGATGGACGTGCGCGAGCTCGACGACTCGAGTCGCAAGTACGTGCAGCAGTCGTATGTGGGCGACATTTGCGACAGGGGACTACTCGAACGACTTCAATCGCAGTACGAGATCCACGAGATCTTTCATCTTGCTGCGCTCCTCTCAACGCGCGGCGAGTTTGTGCCGGAGACCGCGCACTCGGTCAACGTGGTGGGTACCGTCAACCTGCTGCGTCTCGCAGCGGAGGAAGCCCGCTCGCACGGCCGCCGCGTCAAGTTCGTGTTTCCAAGTTCGATCGCCGTCTACGGCATTCGTGACCTGGCCACCAAGCGAGCTGCGGGTCGGGTGCACGAGGATCAGTTTCTCGAACCGCACACGATGTACGGAGTCAACAAGCTCGAAGGCGAGCATCTCGGTCGCTACTACGCTCAGCACTACCGCACCTTGGCGAAGGATCGCGTTGACCGTCCGATCGACTTCCGCTCGATTCGCTTCCCCGGCATCATCTCCGCCGACACGGTCCCCTCCGGCGGCACCAGCGACTACGGTCCCGAGATGATTCACGCCGGAGCCGCAGGCAAGCCATACGCCTGCTTCGTGCGACCAGATAGCACGATTCCCTTCATGACCATGCCCGAGGCAATCGACGCCATTCTGCAATTGGCCGAAGCGCCCGAAGAGGCACTCACCCGCATGGTCTACAACGTCTCCGCCTTCAGCCCTTCGGCGAACGATTTCGCCGAACTGGTGCGCGGAGCGTTTCCCGGCTCGAATATCACGTTCTCCCCGGATCTGGCCCGTCAATCGATCGTCGACAGTTGGCCGGAAGACCTCGTCGACGACGCTGCCCGACGCGACTGGGGATGGAAGCCGACCCACACCCTCCGTTCCGCTTTTGAGCAGTACCTGGTTCCGAAGATCCGCCCGCGTTATGGATGACGCAGCGGGTTCCGATCCATCGCGGGCATCCTCGCGTCGCATCTCTTCGCATTACTCAACGCCCCTTCGGGCATCACACCATGACCACCGCTACCGCCGCTCCGTTCTCCCGTCGAACCGACGACACGCTTCGATTGTTGAAGG
>JBBQCR010000228.1:0-5905 GCA_038318935.1 Phycisphaerales bacterium | reverse complement strand
CAAAGGCGGACGATCCGGACTATCGAGAGGATCGCCTTCCTTGGCAACCCACCTCACACGCGAACGCGTATCGAATGGGCGGGGCGACTCTTCGCCGCCGATGATACCGGTGGTCGACGGCCCTTTCAGAGGCGACCCGATCAGGATTCATCGGGACGGCCTTCGACATCCGCCCCTACAAGATGGCGTTGCCCCGAGTCGCCGGATACAGTGTGCCGATGATCTCGCCCGATCGCAAGTCGCTCATCTCCAGCGGTTCGACCTTTGAGTCGGAGATCGGGTATTCCCGGGCGGTCGTGGTCGGCGACTGGATTTTCGTCGCGGGCACGACCGGCTTCGATTACGCCACCATGACCATCGTTGATGACCTGCTCGGACAGACCGAACAGTGCCTTCGAAACATCGCCGCGGCCTTGGCCCAAGCCAATGCCAGCGTTGCCGATGTCGTGCGAGTCCGCTACATCCTTCCGGACGCCGCGTCTTTCCCGCAATGCTGGCCAGCCCTGAAGGCCGCGTTCGGCGAGTCGCGTCCAGCCGCCACCATGATCGCCGCGGGTCTCTCTGATCCTCGCATGCGGATCGAGATCGAAGTCACGGCCCTGCGCGGCTGCGGCCGAGCATGACGCAACATGCGCATCATGACACAACATGACGCAACATGACGCAACATGACGCGCCACGATGACGAGCGCGATTCCTCGCCCCCCGTCACCCGCGAAGCGATTGCAGGAGTTGCATCGGGTTGGTCTGGCTCGCCGTCTGTTGGACCTGCGGTTCGAATCGCTGGTACATGCCCTTCGCCGCCTCCACCTGTTGCCCGAATATCGCCTTGAGGTCAATCGCCGAAAGCGTCCTCCCGCCGGCGTAATACTGCTTTGCGACCATGCCCATCGCGTAAGTGGTCGCGAAGGTCATCGCCGGTCCGGTACCCCAATTCGCCGCTGCGCCACCGAGACCACCGAATACGCCACGACCGAATACTCGCAGCAACCCGCGGGCGTATCGCTCGACGACTTGTCCGGTCATCCCCACGCCGACCGCCGCTGCGAGTTCCTTGATGGAATCGGCCGACAGCGAGTGGCCGTACGCCGTGCCGACGCCATGCACCATCTTCGTCTGCAGCGGAATGATCGCCATCGACGCCAGGCCCTGAGGCAAGAGTTCGATCGCTGCTGTCAGGATCGCATAGCGCAGCACTGATTCGTCCACCTCGCGACTCCGCGGATCGGATGTCGGCGCAGCGAAGCCGGGCGAAGGCGGCGGAGGCAAGGGAGCTGAGATCGAGGAGTTCGTCGCGTTGCGGGTCACCGCGTCCGCGCCTTGAATGTCGCGAGTCGCAATGGTCGCGTCGCGATGGAGACTCACCGCGAGAGCCTCGAGAAAATCGCGCTCCGCGGGCGAGGTCACGCCGTCAGACTCGCACACCGCCAGCGCCATCTCCCACGCCATCGTGCGCAACTCGGGCGTCGCGAGCATGGACGCCTCCGCCGCCGGCGTAGTTTCCCGGAACACCACACGGCGCAATGACTCGGTGACGTCGGGGTTGCCGAGCCCCTGTTGGACCTCGTGCATCTTCAGCCGTTCGGCGTCGGATTGGCCGCCCTCAGCAAACGCGGCGAAGAACGACAACGAGAGGAGAGCGCGTGCCTGTTCGGGTGTCATGTCAGCCTTGGGCCAAAGGTGATTCCGATCGATTCCCTGCGGGATCGTAATTGGAAATCAACTTCTGACAACGTTCCGCGCGAGGAATCGTCCTCGACGACACTGCTCGTCACGGCGTCCGTTCGGAAGGCGCCCGCTCTGAAGGCTCAGTCGACGGCAACCCATGTGACTGCGCGTTCACGTCCGCCTCTTGGCGTGTGGCAACCGCATCCTCTCCCGGAGCATGGCTCGTACCTGCCATGATGCCCCAACACAAGGCGGTGATCGCGCCCACTAGAAGAATGGCGTAAAGAAGAGTGCCCGTCTGCGCTGATCCCATGACCGTACCGACAACGCCAAGTACGACCGCGAAAATCACCAAGACCAGGAGCGTGATCCAACGTCGGTCCATGGGTCCTCCCTCCGCCGACGGCCGCCCCGCATGTACCTCGCGGGTTGCCCTCGCGTGTCCGCGAGACGGTGTCACGCCCCTCCTCGCGTGCGGTGAGTCCGTCGGAGCGAACATCCGGCGGGTCACCGCACGCGAAAAGAGTTGCTTCGACGATCAGGCGGGAACAGTCGTTTCCGCCGCGACGCTGATGTCGGTCGCGCCAGCGGCCTGGAAGACATCCTTCACCCGCTTTACTTCGTCAGCATTGTCAGTATGCACCGAAACGAGGATGTTGCCTTCCTTGAGCTTGCCCTCGTACCGCTTGGCTTCGAGTTCGGGAATGCCCATTCCAATGAGCGCTCCGCTGACTCCGCCGAGCGTGGCTCCAACGGCCATGCCGCTCAGCGCTGCCATGATCGGACCAGCCGCGATGAAGGGACCGAGCCCTGGAATCGCGAGTAGTCCGATTCCTGCAAGGAGCCCAATTGCTCCACCCGCAACGCCGCCGGAACCGGCGCCGATGACCGCGCCTTCGGGCGCTTTGGTGTTCTTCTCGTGCGCGAAGTCGCGCGTGCCGGTCTTGTCCGGTAAGAGGACGGAAATGTTTTTCCGTTGCAATCCTGCGATATCAAGCGCCTCAACGATTGTGTTGGCCTGATGCTGAGACGACGCGATACAGAATGCTGCGTTTGCCATCGTGATGTATCCTTCTGGACGAGAGTGACGTGCTTGGTTTAAGACGACTTGACTTCAAGTTGATTGTCGACACGGAGAACCGCGACGACTTTCCGAGCGATCGCCTCGATGGCGTCCTTCTCGGCTTGACTTGCGACGACACCACGAAGCGTCACCACCCCCTGCTCGGTGATGACCTTGCAGTTTTTCGCGTCCGTCGACATGGACTTGTCGCCAACGAGGGCGCTGCGAATGTCCGCAGTGATCTTGATGTCGGCGGGGCTCTGTGACTGATCCATCGGGGTCTTGGTCCCCGATGCCCTATCCGCCGCGTTGTTCGCCGTATTCGCGGCATCGCGAGGGGACGACTTCGCGGTGGGCATGGTGGGGGCGCTTGTCTGCTCGCACGCCAGCGGTGCGATTGCAAGGAACGCGAACAGGGAGATGGTGGCGATCTGGTTCATCGGCTGAGATCCTTGTCGTGATGGATGGCGAGAATCAGTACTTCTTGGGAGCGTTCATGGTCGACGCTGTCCCTGACGGATTCGTTCCCGAGTGCGCTCCGCTGTTCGAACCGCCGCTTGCGGAACCAGAGCTCGGCCTCGCCTTCGCCGTGAAACCACTCTTGCCGATCGCGGCACAGGCGCTGTCGCATGCCGCGTCGTTGCTGCAGGAGATCTTCGCAGTGCCGACCTCGACCGACTCGGTTGTGACACCATTGACTCCCTTCAGGGCATTGGTCACGGACTTGCAGCACTCGTCGCCTTTCATGCCTTGGATGTCGAGGACTCGCGACTTCGAATCATGATGAGCCTGCGTGGAGCCGTGCGATGGCGGTGCGTTCGGCGAGGTCGCCGGGCGTGTTGCGTTGCTCGGAGCGACGGGGGCGGCATTGGTCGGAGTGTTCGACGGCGTATTGCTTGCATTCGTCATGGGAAACTTTCCTTGGGTGTGATGATCATGGTCGTGTCGCTTACACGAGCAAGCCACTCGTCAAGAAAGACACAATCCGCGATTCCACGTCTCACGGCCCTCGAACAGCCAGTCGCAGCTCGAATGAGGTCACCGCCCCTACAACTTCGCGCAGGACAGTGCACCTCGCGCGCCGCGCAGCGTGTGATCGTCTGCGCGTCTGCGAGTTCGACGCTCCTCTGACCTTACCGGATCGATTCTGCACCTTTCGTCAACAGCTCGTGACAGCGCAGTCTCAGCGATCGCGGCCGACGGAGAGCCCAGCACACGACAGAAGCGACCCCGCATCGACCGGCGTTGATGAACGCGGAGCCAGAAACCGCCGATCCCAGCGGAAAAGCTCGTTTCCCCGCAGCGCGTCGCGAGTATCTTGCAGAGGCGTCGACCCGCCTCAGCGCATGGCACATCCGAAGGAGCGTCTCCCAGATGGTTTCACCCCGATCGACCTTGCGCACCGCACTCCGTACCGCCTTTGTCATCGCCTTTGTCATCACCGCCGATGCGCTCTCCGGTCACACGGCGAACGTCCAGTCAGGCATCACCATTCCTGATGATTGGTTCTTCGAAGGCGCGAACCGTCCGAAGGGGCTGAAGGATCTTGAGGGCAAGCCCGCACCCGAACTCGTAACGCAAGCGTGGATCGGCGACGAGACAACACTTCAGGCCTCGCGAGGCAAAGTCGTGGTCATCGACTTCTGGGCGACTTGGTGCGGCCCGTGCATGGCCGCGATTCCCGAGAACGTCGAGTTGGTGAAGAAGTCGAAGGACCGGCCGCTGGTTTTCCTCGGCATTCATGATTCCAACGCCGGTTGGGACAAGGCGCCGCAGGTGGTGAAGGACAAGGGCATCAACTACTCCGTGGCCCAGGACAAGGGTGGGTCCGCGAAAAACTATCAATTGCAGTTCTGGCCGACGTACGTTGTCATCGACCACGAAGGAATCGTCCGCGCTGCCGGACTGATCCCGACGCACGTCGCCGAGGTGGTCGAGATGCTGCTGGCGAAGGTGCCTGCGACGGCAAGTGGCGGGTCGGGCAATCCGGTCACGTGGTACTTCGGCGGCGACGCGCGGCCGACGTGGTTGAAGCAATCGGAAGGAAGGCCGGCGCCGGCGCTGCCCAAGGACGCAGAGTGGCACGGCGAGCCGCTCACCGAAGCCGCCCGCAAGGACCATGTGGTGGTGCTCCACTTCCTCTCTCCCAGCAGTGATGTGGGCATGAAGCAGCTCGCCGAGATCGCGGCGCTCGCGCCAGAGTTCGGCCCGCAAGGAGTTGCAATCGTTGGCATCTGTGATGCGCGAACCGACTGGAGCGCCGCAAAGGGCGCCCTCGACGCCAAAGAGATCAAGGTGCCGGTGATGCGTGACGCGGCGCCGCCTCCGGCCACCAACGGCAAAAAGCCCATCGAGTTCGGGGCTACTGCCGCCGCGATGGGCCTTCGCCTCACTCCGACGACCGTGGTCATCGACCGAAACGGCAATGTCCGGGCGGCGGGCGTGCGTCCCGACAAGATCAAGGACATCATCAACAAGCTGCTTGCGGAACCGCTGGCAGCCGACGCGGGTTGAACGGCTCCAACACTTCCACGATCTCCATGACCACCACCAACGCAACGCCGCAGCAGCATCACCCTCACCCGATGAGGACGCCCGCCAGCGGCGCGTGTCCCTTTGCGGACACCGTCCGCACGCATGTCGCCCGCACCGTCGTCGGCCAGCCGGTTGTCGTCGAACGTGTGCTCATTGCGCTCCTGACCGGAGGGCACCTTCTTCTCGAAGGCGTGCCGGGCATCGCCAAGACGCTGATCGTGCAATCGGTTGCCAAGGCGATCGATCTGCGCTTCACTCGCGTGCAGTTCACGATCGATCTCCTGCCTTCAGACATTCTGGGCTCGGAGATCCTCGATCAGAAGAGCGGCGAGTTTCGCGTGCATCGCGGGCCGATCTTCACCAACCTACTCCTTGCCGACGAGATCAACCGGGCATCGCCGAAGGTGCAATCGGCGCTGCTTGAGGCGATGCAGGAACGCAAGGTCTCGATCGGCGACACAACGCACGAGTTGCCAGCGCCCTTCCTTGTCATCGCCACCCAGAATCCTGTCGAGCAGTCCGGCACCTTCGAGCTGCCGGAAGCCCAACTTGATCGCTTCATGCTTCGTCACCGCCTCACCTATCCCTCGCACGAGGAAGAGACGGAAGTGGTGCGTCGCAGCCTCAAGCTGAAGCTCA
>JBBQCR010000227.1:0-5918 GCA_038318935.1 Phycisphaerales bacterium | reverse complement strand
TCCCGAAACGCACCGAACTGCGGAAGCTCGTGCGGAAACAGCAGGACGCAGAGGAGCGCGACCGCTGGCGCGCCGTACTCCTAGCGATCGATGGACGTGAGGCCGACCGCATCGCTGAGGAACACCAGGCGCTCACGGCGGTTTGTACAGCGCTGGGTAGATGCCGATCGCGACGGCGGCATCGTGTCGAGGACGAGTGCTCGCACTACAGCGCCCCTTCGCTTCGTCGCGAGGGCGAGCGGGGTGGCTTCTGGCAAGGAGTTGCGCTGGTTTCGACCCGACGGTGTACCCGCAGCGGTACATCGAGGGTCGAAACCAAGCAACGACGCCGCTAGAAGCCGCATCCGCGCGTCCGCAGCAGAAGGGAAGGGGCGCTGTAGTGCTAGGCGAGCCCGTTTCCTGAGCGACGAACAGCGCCGTCAAGTAGCGGAGGGGGTCGCCGAGCGGGTCCGCTCGGTGTCGATTGTGGCGGTGCGGGCCAACTGCCGGGCCGGCTGAGTTGCGCGCGAACTTCTATTGTGAGTCGTATGCGGGACGTCGAAGACTCTACCGCGCCTTCAAACGCGCAAGCCCGCCATCCACACCCAGCACCTGTCCGGTCGTCCAATCGCTGACCGCGCCCAGCAGGAATGCGATCGCACCGGCGATCTCTTCAGGCTGCCCGATCCGTCCCAGCGGATGCATCCCCACCGATGCCTTCAGGGCTCCCTCGTTCTCGGTGATCCGCCGAGCCATCGGCGTGGCGACGAGTCCCGGCGCAACCGCATTGAAGCGGATGCGTGCCCCCGCGTATGTCGCGGCGGCCGCACGCACCAGCCCTTCAACGCCCGCCTTCGCCGCAGCGATTGCCTCGTGATTCGGCAGGCCGATGCCCGCCGCGCACGAAGACATCAAGACCACGCTTCCGCCTGTACTCTTCATGTGCTTGCCCGCAGCTCTCGTGAGCGCGAAGGCTGTACGAAGATTCAGCGCGATGGTCTCTTCGAAGTCCTGCATCGTCGTCAGGTGCGCGGGCTTGAGGAGGATCGACCCGGCCAGGTTCACCGCTCCCGTGATGCCGGGATGGGCTTGGAACACTGCGTCCACCGCATCAAAGTCCCGCGCGTCCAAGACCGCCGTCTGCCCAGCGCATTTCGCGGCAACTTCTTGAAGCGAGTCCTGCGTCCGGCCCGCGAGAACCAGAGACCAGCCGTCGTGATGGAGCCGTTCAACGAGTGCTCGACCAATCCCTCCGGCCGCACCGATGACCAGACACTTTCGAGCTTCCATGAGATCTCTTTCCTTGTACTCGGAGCGAAGCGTTTCATCCGCGCTGATGTGATTCCACGAACACCGCCAGCGCCCCGTCGCCCAACGATGCTGATTCTGCTGAGCGAGAAACTTTGGACGCAGAGGGTATTCGAGCGGGATGCCCGTGCGGCCCACAGGTTGCACGCTGCGGCTGTTACGCGCGGCCCGCCGACTTCGCTGCCGCCGCACACTTCTTTGAGCAGTACTTCACGCGCTCCCAATCTCGCTCCCACTTCTTCCTCCAGGGGAACGCCCGCTTGCAGTGAGCACAGGCTTTGGTGGGCAGTTGATGGTTCGGCACGGAACGGTCCTTCGATGACGGCTACGGATTGGTATCTCGATCGTACGATGAACTCCAATGCCGCGTCCTTCCGCTCTCTCCTCGAAACGCCCTCAATCCCAGCCCATCCGGACACGACTCGCGATCGTTTTCGGCGACCAACTTGATCTTGATTCCGCGCTCATCCGCGAGCTCGGACCCGACGACGCCGTCCTTCTGATGGAAGTAGCGACCGAGTCGCAGCATGTCCCCAGCCACACGCAGCGGACCGCCCTGTTCCTCTCCGCAATGCGACACTTCGCCGCCGAGTTGACCCGGCGAAAGATCCGTGTTTGCTACGTCACCCTTGACGACCCTGAGAACACGGGCGCATTCGAGACCGAGATCGCCCGCGCAGTCACCGTCATCAAGCCGACCGAGATCGCCTGCACGCACCCGGGCGAGTGGCGTGTGCTGGCGATGCTCGAACGCATTCGGGATTCCATCGGCATTCCGCTCAGCATCCTTTCCGACGAGCACTTCCTCACAACTCCCGAGGAGTTTGCCGCTTGGGCAAAAGGCCGTACCGCGCTAACGATGGAGTTCTTCTACCGCGAACAACGAAGAAAAACAGGCTACCTCATGGAAGGCTCGGGCAAGAGCGCCAAGCCTGCCGGCGGTGTTTGGAACTTCGACAAGGAGAATCGACTGCCCTTTGGCAAGCAAGGCCCGACTCCGCGGCCACGACCCCCGCTGAGCTTCAAGCCTGATCAAACCACGCGTGCCGTCCTCGACGCGATGAAACGCGTGCTCTCCGACTTGCCCGGCCGCGCTGATTCCTTTGACTGGCCCGTCACGCGCGAGCAAGCTCTGGCCGCGCTCGACGACTTCATCACGCACCGCCTGTCCCAGTTCGGTCCCTTCGAGGATGCCATGTGGTCGAGCGAGCCGACGCTGTACCACTCCACGCTCTCGAGCTTGCTCAATCTCAAGCTGCTGAACGCGCGCGAGTGCTGCGAACGGGCCATCGCGGCGTACCGCGAGGGCAATGCGCCGCTGCAATCCGTCGAGGCGTTCGTGCGGCAGATCATCGGCTGGCGCGAGTTCATCCGCGGTATCTACTGGCTCGAAGGCCCTACGTACGCGGATCGCAACGCCCTTGACCAGCACGGTGAGCTGCCGTCCTTCTACTGGACTGCCGACACCGATATGGCGTGCATGAAGGCTTGCGTCGGTCAGGTGCTCGACACCGGCTTCGGACACCACATCCAGCGTCTGATGGTCACTGGCAACTTCGCCCTCATCAGCGGCGTCCACCCAAGGGCCGTCAGCGACTGGTACTTGGGGATGTTCATTGACGGAGTCGACTGGGTCACGCTGCCCAACGCGTTGGGCATGGTCATGCACGCCGACCGCCGACCCGGCTCGGCCAAGGGTGTCACCGGCCTTGTCGGGACCAAGCCCTACGCGGCCAGCGGGAAGTACATCCAGCGCATGAGTAACTACTGCACCACTTGCCGCTACGACCCTGCCGAGCGCGCCGGCCCTTCGGCTTGCCCAGTCACCGTCTTCTATTGGGACTTTCTGATCCGCACCCGCGAGCAACTCGCCCACAACCAGCGGATGACGATGATCCTGAAAAACGTGGACCGCATGACGCTTGATGCACGCACCCAAATCACGATCGACGCCCGTCTGCTCCGCAAGAAGCTTGGGATCACACCCAAGGACCCCGCCTAGCTCCAGCCGACGCCGGGGCCCGGTCTCCAAATCAGCGAGCATGCATTCACAACTTCACCCGCCCGGTGGGCGCGATGCGGTGGATCACGCGAGTACACGCCCTCCGCGACAGACTCACGTAGAATGCCTGTGGTGGATCGGCAGCGCCGTCGAGTGTCGCGGAGTGGCCGTGATCAACCGATGCACCGCCCGACTTGGAGCCAGACGTGTCCGAAGCGGCAGACAGTCAGGTTGACGAATCCGTCTCGGCCCGCATCCGCAAGCGGCTGCTCGATGCCGGTTGGCGGTTCAACGCCAACGACAATATCGCGGACTTCATTCAGCCCGGGGAGCTCGACCGCCTCCAGAATGAAGTTCGATCCAAGCTCCAGCAGGTCTTGGATGCCTTAGTGATCGACACCGCCAGCGATCACAACACGCGGGACACTGCGAATCGCGTGGCCAAGATGTTCTTGACCGAGGTGTTCTGCGGCCGCTACACGCCGATGCCCTTGGTTACCGAGTTCCCCAACATCGAGCGGCTCAACGAGCTGATGATCGTCGGGCCAATTACCGTACGGAGCGCGTGCTCGCACCACCTTTGCCCAATCATCGGTCAGGTGTGGGTCGGTGTCATGCCAAACGAGCATTCTGCCTTGATCGGGTTGTCGAAGTACGCCCGGCTCGTCGAGTGGGTCATGGCCCGCCCACAGATTCAGGAAGAGGCCGTGATCCAGCTCGCCGATCTGCTGCAGGAGAAAATGCGGCCCGACGGGCTCGCGATTGTTCTCAAAGCCGACCACTACTGCATGCAGTGGCGTGGCGTGAAGGACATGGACTCGAAGATGGTCAACAGCGTCATGCGCGGCAGCTTCCTGAAGAATCCGGATCTTCGTCGAGAGTTCCTTTCGCTTCTGCACCAGAGCGGCAACACCTGAGGAGATGACGATGTTGGTACGACTCCTCTACGCCAGTCGAGCCAAGGGGCACATCAGCGACGATCTCGTCGCAAGCATTCTCTTGCAGTCTCGTAAAAACAATCCGGAGAGCGGGATTACTGGCGCTCTGTGCGTGTGTCACGGCGGAGTGTTCCTCCAGGTTCTGGAAGGTGGTCGCGAGGAAGTCAACCAGTTGTACGGCAAGGTACTGCGGGACGATCGGCACACGGATGTGACGCTGCTCGACTACTCCGAGATCGCCGAGCGACGATTCTCGGGCTGGCGGATGGGTCGTGTCGATCTGGACCGTGTGAACACCGCAGTCGTGCTCAAGTACTCGGAGCGGCCCCGGCTTGATCCGTTTGGAATCTCGGGGCGTGTTGCGCTCACGCTGCTTGAAGAGCTCGCGAGCACCGCGTCGATTGTGGGATAAGCATGATTATTCGGGGGAGCAGCGCTACTTTGACGTCGCATCGATTTTCATGATCGGGGCTGCTCGCGAGCTTGTTGGACTACCTCGCCAAGCACGCTACCTGCTGCAGCAAGGCCGCTCAAATAGGCCCCTTCAACACGACCTCCGTTCGCCCAATCCCCGCACGCGGCGATTAGACGTTCGCGATCAAAGAGACATCCCTCGTTTGTTCGATCGTCTGTGTGGGCGAATTTCCACAGATGCGTTTCGAGCGTGATGGTCGGCAATGCCGGGACGCCAAGTACTTCGAAGAATGCTCGAAGCAACTCGCCGGCAACCTCTTTCTTGTCCCGCTCGATGTTTGCCTCGCTCCAATCGGGCGACGCGTGCAGCACCCAGGTCTCACGCGAAGGCCTCTGGGGCTTTGATGAGTCACGTGCGACCCACGAGAGCGGAGCACTGACGAGATCATCCTCCAGGTTGACGAAGATGCCGTCGAAGTCGTTTGGCACGCGCGCGTTGAAAGACACCATCGCTGACCAGCAGGGACGCATCCTGACCGAGAGCGCCTGATCCCGAAGATTCGGAGAATCGATCAGCAAGTCCGCGGCCTGGGGTGCGGGCAATGCCACGATCACCGCGTCGAATATGCCAAGGTCCGCGTTCGATTCGTCCTTGAGGGACCAGCGGCCTCCGACGAAGTGAGCTGCTACGACGCGGGCGCCGAATCGAACCTCGCTGCGGTCCCCAAGTGTCTCTCCAAGATGACGCACCACCGAATTCATTCCAGGGATGCCGACGTATCGCACCCGATCATCCGACCTTTCGGCGATGGTGCCAAGAACGTTCACCTGCCCAATCCGGCCACGCCATCGAGCAGCGACGCCATCGTGCACCCAGCTCTCAACGAGCCGCTCAAACCGCTCGTCCTTCGTCGTGAAGTACTGAGCGCCGTGGTCGAACCACAGATCGCCCTGACGGCGAGTGCTCATGCGACCGCCCGGTCCACGGCCCTTGTCAAAGACCACAACGTCGGCGTTTTGATCCGCGAGCGTCCGCGCGGCAGCCATCCCCGCCATTCCACCACCTACAACTGCGACTCGCAGTTTGCTGCCCCATGATGTCGCGTTCATCGCCTTGGTGTACTTGCCCAAGTCCATCCGAGCCGCGTGCTCGTGAAGCGGCCGCGGACGGAGGCAACCCGTCACAGGCGCATCGACGGCCTCAAACGGCCGATCCAGTACGCCTAGGCACCAGAGGAGCCCGCCGTAACTGTTGGGGTTGTTCCCGTCGAGCGCGA
>JBBQCR010000226.1:0-5947 GCA_038318935.1 Phycisphaerales bacterium | reverse complement strand
AATCTTGGTGACCGTGCCGGTTCCCCATTCAGGACGCTGGCGATGACGGACCTTTTCGCCGGCAACGTAAGTGGCCATCGGCCCGCTTACGGAAGCGGGGACAGCCTCGGGGACCGAAGGTCGAATGGGGGGGTTCACGATGATCGCGGGACAGGGACGCGCCCTAGTGCGCCGAGTCGACGCCGAAGGTCGACAGCCAGTTCGCTCGGGAGCGGGGACGTTCCGAAGCGGGCGTCGAATGGAAGCACAAGCAGCTTCGCGACACGCGATTCGATGACGACGTTTAGAGTGTAGCGGGAACATCCTCGGCGACACGAGGCTGCGGACGGGACGTCAACCACCTATCGGCTCCGCCGTTTCTCGCGCGACCCGTCTTCGCATCGATCAGCGTCCGATCACTCCAACCGCTTCCGGAAGACAGTCCTCAATGCGTATTGCGTTTCTCGGTGACATCAACGGTGCCCCTGGACGACAGGTTCTCGCGCAGCAGCTTTCGGTGCTCCGCGAGCGATTTGCCCCCGATCGGATCGTCGTCAACGCCGAGAACGCCAAAGCTGGCTCGGGTCTTACACCAGAGCTCTATCGCCAGTTTCGAGGCTACGGCATCGACGCAGTCACCCTCGGCGATCATGTGTTCCGCGATCCGAAGATTGTTCCGGTGCTGGAGGATCCAAGCGAGCCGATTGCCCGCCCCGCGAATCTCTCGCGGAAAGCGCCGGGCAAACGGATGACCCGCGTGCCCGCATCGGCAGGTTGCCCGCGCGATCTCTGGATCATCACCGTCTTGGGCCGCATCTATATGCCGCTGCCCGCCGACGATCCGTTCGCCGCGGTCGATGATCTGCTGGCCACGATCCCCGAGCGCTCGCCGGTCGTCCTCGTCGAGGCCCACATGGAAGTGACCAGCGAGAAGATTGCCCTCGCCCGATACCTCGACGGTCGAGTGAGCGCGGTGCTCGGAACCCACACCCACGTTCCGACGGCTGACGGGCGGATTCTTCGCGGCGGCACCGCGTTCCAGACCGACGTCGGGATGAGCGGGCCCTACGACACGGTCATCGGTCGCGATGCCGACATGGTCATCAAGGCCATGACCACGTCGCTGCATGTTCCGTACGCGATGGGCGAGGGAGGCGAGGCACTCTGCGGAGCGTTGGTCGAGGTCGATGCGACCAGCGGGCGAGCCCGAAGCATCGAGCGCATCGAGCTTCCGGCCGACCGCTCGCGCTCGCCCTTCAACGGATCTGCCTACGGCGGAGCCCTCCACGGTGGAACGGGCCTTCGGGGGTAATTCACCGCACCGTCGGGGTTCCCGGACCGCGTGGGGCAGGTGCCGTACTTTTCGATACATCGCTTGCCGGAAGCGATCGCCGGAGTACATTGGTTGGTCGGGCTCGCCCGCGGGTGGGGAGACGATATCTGCGGCGGGGAAAGAGGAAGTACGGCATGTCGACTTCGTTCAAGGCAACTTTGACGCTTTTTCCAGCGGTGGCATGCGTCGTGGCGCTCAGCGCCGCGAGCGGCGCAATGGCCGACGTTTTCAACGGAACCGGCGGCCCGCTGGCGGACAACAACGGCTCGGTCAACGGCGTGACGACCTTCTCGCTCAACGTCGCCAACGCCGGTGTCGTCGGCGCTTTCAACGGCATCACCTTCACCACCCTGAGCCACACGTGGGTAGGCGATCTCCAGATCACCCTCACCCTTCCCGATGCGACGACCGTCTCGATTGTGGATCGCATCGGCGTGGTCGGTTCTGGTTTCGGCGACAGTTCCAACTTTCTCGGCAACTACACCTTCGCCGACGGCGGCGCGGACATCTGGGCCATCGCGACGATTCCTGGCAACGGCACGTCGTTCAACATTCCTTCGGGCACCTATGCCGCCACTGGAGCCGGGAGCGGCGCTGCGATCAATCTCAACGCACTGCTCGCAGGCAAGAGCGTCACCGGACTATGGACGGTCACGGTGACGGATTTCGCCGGTGGCGACACGGGGTCGCTCGGATCGTGGTCGATCAACGTCGGCATCGTCCCAGCACCGGGCGCGATCGCCCTACTGATGCCGCTGTGCGGTCTGGCTGGTGGTGTGGGTCGACGTCGACGGGCCTGAGTGAACAAACTTTGTCATTTCCCACAGCCGTCCGGACGTGTGTCTGGGCGGCTGTTCTTTTTGTCGTTGTAGGGCGACGGGTGCAGCGATTGGTGCGGCCGCTCTAGATCACGATCCCCACGCGCCGCCACCAGGCGTCTCGATGCGAATCGCCTCGCCCTTCGCGCAGTCGACTGCAACGACGCCGGCAATCGGTTCTCTCGTGCCGTCGCGTCGTACCAGCCACTGACACCCGACTGCTCCCGGCCCACCGCCCTCCATGCCGTACGGGCGCTCCACGCGATGCTGCGACAGAAGCGACACTTGGGTCGGCTCGAGAAACTCAATCTCCCGCACCACGCCGTCGCCGCCGTCGTGACGGCCGCGGCCCCCCGAACCGCGGCGGATGGCGAAGGTCCGGACCAGCACTGGGCATCGGCGCTCGAGTACTTCGGCGTCAGTGATGCGGGTGTTGGTCATATGGGTGTGCACGGCGTCGGCGCCGCGGCGTGACGAAGTCGCGCCACTTCCACCGCACACGGTCTCGTACGCCCCGAAACGATCGTTGCCAAAGAGGAAGTTGTTCATCGTGCCCTGACTGCACGCCGCGAGAGCGAACGCACGCAGGAGACAGTCGGTGACTCGTTGGCTCGTCTCGGTGTTGCCCGCGACAACCGGCGGACAGAGCGACGGATCGGGATCGAAGCGAGGGTTCAGGAGCGTGCCTTCGGGAACGATCAGTTCGATCGGCCGCAGCAAACCCTCGTTCATCGGAATGTCCTCGTCCAGCAACAGGCGTAGGGCGTAGAGGGTCGCTGCCCGAACAACGGCCAATGGCGCGTTGAACGATCGCGTGTGCGTCGGTGCTGTTCCCGTGAAGTCGATGCGCGCAGTGCCGGGCCCGTTCGCGCCGACCTCAACGGTGAGAACGATCGGACTTCCGTCGTCGAGTCGCTCCGTCGCCGTCACCCGGCCGAGGGAGGTTCGCTTGAGCGCGGTCCGCAGCGCCGACTCGGCGCGATCGAGCAACTCCGATCCAAGTTGACGCAATCGCTCGACGCCGTGTCGTTCCGCCAACGCGATGAGTTGGCCAGCGCCGTACGCGTTGGCAGCGAGCGCCGCCCGCACATCGGCGAAGTTCTCCTCGACGTTTCGTGAGGGATACGCGCTCTTGGTCAGGAGCGCCTCCAACCGCTCGAACCGCGGTACTCCGCGCTCGACACAGAGGAACGGCGGAAGAACAACACCCTCTTCCGCAAGCGACGTCGCGTTCGGCGGAAAGGAGCCTGGCCTCGTGCCGCCGATCTCCGCATGATGGGCCCGGTTCGCGACGTAGCCAACGCGGACCGTTCCGACGAACACCGGCGTCACCAGCGTGACATCGGGCAGGTGCGAACCACCGAACGCCGGGTGATTGGTGATGACCACGTCGCCGGGGTGAAGATCGAGCGCCGCTGCCACGCCGCGAACACACGCACCGATTGCGCCGAGGTGCACCGGGAGGTGCGGAGCGTTCTGCAAGAGCGTGCCCTCCGCATCGAGGACGGCGCAGGAGAAGTCGAGGCGTTCCTTGACGTTGGTGGAGAACGCGGTGCGACGGAGCAACTCACCCATGCCTGTGGCGATCGCCTCCAGTCGGCAGGCGAAGAGATCCAGTTCGGCAGCCCGCTCGTCCCGCCTCACGACCGGACTCAGGCAGGTCGCAAGTAGATCACCACGTTCGAGCACCGTCAGGTGCCATCCGCTGGCGAGGTACGCCGTGGAACCGCCATCGACCAAGAGCGCCGGGCCTTCGATCGTGGTGTCGGCAGCGAGCGTCGTGCGATCAAAGACCTGCACGCCGCCAACTTCACCAACAGGGACCGACAGACCGTCGTGACGAACTTCCTCGTGCAGCGGTATCGCTTCCGCGCGGGCCACCGCTCGCACTGCTTCTACCTCGAGATCACGCCGCGGCGGCGGATAGCCAAAGGTCGCCGCAAAGGCGGCGTCAAAGGACGCTCGCATCGCCTTCGCGTCCGCGAATGGGACTTCGATCGTCTGATCCTGACCGAGCAAGCGCACGCTCACCATGCGATGGGCGATGGCGACCACCAGTTCTTCGCCGCCGTGGAGCCCAGCCACGTCGCACCGCACGGCGTCGATCGCTTCTACTTCGACCGCGGTCATGATCGGGCCGAGGGTATCGCTCAAGGTGCCGAGCGGTTGCATGACCGCTCGAGATGCAAATCGTTCGATGCGGGCGCCGAGCAATCCTCGAGCGCTCAACACTCCTGCGTCCACCGGGAAGAGAATCTCCCGCATCCCGAGTCGCTCCGCCAAGGCGCACGCGTGCTGTCCACCCGCACCGCCAAAGGGGACCAACGTGTACTCGCGAGGATCGGCACCTTCACGCACACTCACCGCCGCGATGGCCGAGGCCATGCGCTCATCGGCGATCGCCACAAGAGCGACGAGGAGAGCGTCGCGCTCAACATCTTCGCCGCGCTCGCAACTGACGATCGTTCGAAGTCGTTCGCACGCCTCGTGTGCCGCCTCCATCGAGAGCGGTACGATCGCCCTCGTCGGATCCATGCGTCCCAGCAGCAGATTGACGTCGGTCAAGGTCAAGGGACCACCGTGGCCGTAGCACGCCGGACCAGGCCGAGCGCCGGCGCTTGCCGGTCCGATCCGCAGTTCGCCGTTCACACACGTGCAGATCGAGCCTCCGCCAGCGGCGACGCTCTCGATGACGAGCGCCGGAGCCGCGACTCGGGCCGCGCCGACGCGCGTCTCGAATCGGTATCGGAAATCGCCGTCGAAACGAGCGACGTCTGCACTGGTCCCGCCCATGTCGAGCCCGAGCAAGCGCGTGCGGCCGCTGCGACGTCCAGCTTCTGCAACACCAGCAACGCCACCGGCCGGACCGCTCAGGAGGCAGTCCCGGGCCAGGAAGTGATCGGCTCGTTGCAGTCCCCCGGCGCTAGTCAACATGAAGGTCGCGGATGCGGGCACGAGCTCAGCAACCGCCGCGAGATAGCGACGGACCACAGGAGCGAGCGTCGCGTGCACCGCTGCAGTTTCCGATCGACTCAGGTACCGAGGACTGTCGCAGAGCTCCGCTGCACAGGCGACGTCTCGGAACCCTTCCGCGTGGAAGATCGTTCGCACTTCGCGCTCGTGGATCGGATCACGAAGCGCGTGCAGGAACGCGATCGCCACACTCTCAATTCCATCGGCACGGAGCTGACGCGCAAGAGCCCGCACCGATGCAGCGTCGACTGCCGTCCGCACGCTGCCATCGGCCATGCGACGTTCCTCGATCGCCACGACCGTGTGAGCGACGCGGTCCGGTTTGACAATCACCAACGCGAAGAGATCGGGCCGACTCTGATCACCGATGTCAAGGAGATCAGCGAAGCCAGTAGACACAATCAGCGCAGTGCGCGCGCCTCGGCGTTCCAGGAGCGCGTTGGTACCGCGCGTCGTCGACAGCCGCAACTCGATCGGCGGAAGCGGATCGCCAGGAACGCAGCCGACGAGCGAGTGCACAGCGAGCATCGGGGCGTCGAGTGTTCCAACAAGCCGGACCGCGCCAGCGCAGCCATGCGGAGTCTCGGTTTGCCAAATGCCCTGATGACAACCCGTCAACTGCGAATCACCACCCTGAGGTCCGACAAGTTTCCATCCGACGAGCAATCGCTCTGGCTCCGGCAACCAACTCGGGACGCGTAACCGAAGGCTCAACGCGTCGAGCGGTTCGACGTGCGCCGGAATGGACCCGTCGCTGGGGACCTTGCGGCGGTGCCAACGGCCGTCGGGAGCAATCGCCACCGCGTCGGTGAAGGTCCCGCCGGTATCAAGCGCGATGCGCCAG
>JBBQCR010000225.1:0-5948 GCA_038318935.1 Phycisphaerales bacterium | reverse complement strand
CGCTCTTCCGATCTCATCGGCGGACGGCATGCTCGATTCAGCGAAGGGATTCCTTGACGAAGCCCGCGGCAATGCGATGGGATCGAGCGACAGCAGTGATACCGGCTCGGGCAGCACCATTGCGCGCGGCTCGTCGGCGATCGCGGTGCGCGGAATGTTGGTGAGGATCTTGATGCGCGCCCAAAGAAGCAGTCCCATGGGCTTGAGCCAGAGCACCGCCGCTGCGGCGCCGACCAAAGCGATCGACCGGCCACGCGGCCCGATCCGAAACGTGAGGCGACGATGGCTCATGGGCGATCCTCCGATCCATCGGCGCCGGCTCGCGAAGGCAGATCAACGAAGATCGGTTCGATGGCGAGCGAGAGGACCAGTTCGTTGGGCACGCCGTCGTCCTGTTCGATGATGAGCTCGCGGACTTTGAGGGCCCGCCCGGCATCAACTCGAAGCAGAAGCTCGGAGAGTTCCTCGAACGTCCCGCAGGTACGGAGCCGCAAGAGACCATCCCCGTCGCTGGTGAAGAGCGACAGCGTGTCGCTGTCAAGCGACGGCCCTGATGCGGTGATCGCTTCGCGCAATCGTTCCCGCTCCTGGACGAGGCTGCGGATCGCAGCCCGCTGTCCGTGCAGCGATCGAAGCCGCAACTCGATGTCCGCTCGCTCGCGCTCAAATCGCTCGGCCTCGTTGAGCGCAGGCGCGGCGAAGGCGACGGCAAAGATGGTCGCGGTGAGGACTCCCAACGCAATCGGAAGCCATGCGGGGAGACGATCGGACTTCAGTGGATCAATGGCCATCCTCGTCCTCCTTGTCGGAAGCGGAAGCGTCGGTCACAAGAAGGAACGCCCGATCGTTGGGCACGGCGAAACGGACGACACATCGACCATCAGCGATCGATACCTCGCCGAGCGTGACCCGTTCGAACGGCCGCGTCGAAGCGAGCATCGTCGCGAACATCGCAGCCGCGCTCTCGCCCGAGATCCCGAGCACTTCGCCCTCGAGGAATCCGTTCACGTCGTGCAGAGCAATTCGCTCGAGACGGGCACCGCGTGGCAACGAGTCGGAGAGGGCCGAGATCACCGACGAAGCCGGGACGTCGGCGTTCACGACCTGAAGCTGCGTCGATGCCGACTGCAAGGCCGCGAGCTCGGCAACGAGCCGCCGCTGAGCCTCGTCGGTCGCCTGCGCGTCCTCGAGCGTGCGCTCGAGTTCGTCCCTGGACGCCATGGCGTCCAGGCGCAGCGCCTCCGCGCAGACCGCAGCGACCGCCGCGACCATCGTGAGCGCGAGGGCCGTGCGGCACGACCGCCCGAAGGACTTCGTCCGATGCACTCGCTCGCGCAACTCATGCGGAAGAAGATCAACATCACGTTCGTTCATGCTGCCTCCCGACGACCATGCTGTTCAGAGTGCGAACGCGCGGCGGCGGCGCCGTCGACGTCGCGAAACGCCAATCCGATTGCACCAGCCCATGCTGCCGCTCCACCAGCCCGCGCGGAACCGATGGAGTGCACGCCGATTCGCTCGTACGCACTTCCAAGCGTGGCGCACTGATCATCGAGACGTACGGGGATGCCGCAGGCGTTCTCGAGTCGTGTCGCCAATCCCGTGTCGTATGCCGCGTTGCCAACCAGACGAATCTCGCTGGCGGCCTCTCCGTTTACGAAGCGTCCACCATCCAATTGGCACGCCCGTACCGCGGAAGCAATGTCACCGTGGGCATCAACGCACCGGCAATACGCAATGGCGTCACCCAGCAGGAGACACGCGGTCGCGCCGTCCTCGTGGAGATCGACGGCAACGCGAGTCTTCTGTTGATCGCTCTCACGGCGAAAGCTGCGGCTGCATGCTCGAGCAGCGCTGACGAAGCCGGGCTCGGCCGCGTCGGGCAAGAGACCGCGGTCGACGAGTGGATGAACATACGCCTCAATCGCGACCCGGTCGGCGACGATTGCGGCGATCTCGACGCGGCCGTCGTGTGTCGCGCTCCCCGCAGGTCCAAGTCGGAGGAAGTCTATCTGCGGCTGCGCGAAGCCAAAACGAAGCGATGCGTTGCGAGCAATCTCGGCGCAGATCAATTCGTCTTCGCCATCGGGCACGGTGCAAGCTTCCGCCCGCACCACCGAGAACGGCAATCCGATCACGCACGATCTCCCTCGGAAGCCTCCGCCGTCAATCGCGCGTACCAGCGCAGCGGCGACACGATCGGGTGCTTGTGGGTCGTATGGCAGGCACGTCGATGCCAGCACATGACTGCGACGATCGCGAGCGACCTGCACCACGCGCACGAGTCCGTCACGGAACTCGATGCCGATCGGTCCGCAGCGCGGAGCGAACGAGTGCGACATCGTCTCGGTCAGCCATTGCAGGCGACCGCCGGAGGTGTTGTCGGACGAAGGTGACTTTGAGGTCATGCGAGCCGCGTCTCCCGAGAAGTCGGCGCGGCCCGAAAAGGCGGCGCTCGATCTCACTGGGGATCGGCTCTCGGACACACGTTCTTGGGCGGAACCTCGGCGAAGGACCGAGATCTTCTTCGGCAACGCTCGCCCGCGACTGCGAGACTCAGCCGCTGCCTACGACCACGCCGCCGGTTTCGAGCTCCGGGGTTTCGCCTGTGATGTCGGCGGTCGAGAGCTTGCCGGTCACGCTGTCGATGGTGATGCGATACGTCGTCGCACCTCCGCGCATGATGAGCTCGCCGCCGCTGCCGGGCTGTCCGGTTGCGGTCACGGTCCCGCCAAGTTCGTCGAATGTGATGAACGCCTGGCCGCCGTCGAGGTCGACGCTGGCGATGAACGCCTCGCCGAAACGGCTGTCGCCGGTGATGTTGATGATGTAGTTGCCTACGTCGATTCCGGTCGCCAACGGATCCTGCACGTACACAGCGGTCGAGGCATCGAAAGGCGCAGCGAGTTGGTTTTCGTTGAGCTTGACGATGCACCAACCGACGTACTGGCCACTCACGTTCGGATCGGGAATGAAGACGACGCGGCGATGTTGCTGGTTGGCGAGGGCGTCCGACTGGGCGAACGTCAGATCCGCCATCAGACGCCGCACCGCCGCCTGAGTGTCGAAGTCACCGCGGTTGGTCAGCACCGGCACAAGGAGCGCCCCTGCCAGGCCGAGGATTCCGACGACGATGAGCAGTTCGATGAGGGTGTAGCCGTAGCGCGTGGTGTTCCGACGCATCGTGTTCTCCTCGCCTCCATCCGAAAACCGTCGGTCCGACGTTATTCGTTCGCCATCAGGGCGACTTCTTCGGATCCACCGAAGGGGCGACCGAAGCGGTTCCTGCAGCGGCCTGCGCCGCCTTCTTCTCGCTCGCGGCCCTGGCGTCGTCGACCAACTTGCCGAAGTCAGCGACGTTGCCAATGGTCACCTTCATCTTGCCGCTGCTCAAGAGTCCTTCAAGTCGCGTGATGTCGCCACGAAGAGCCTTGATCTCGTTCAGCGTCTGAAGGCGCTGAAGGCCGGCATTCGGCACACCAAGATTCGAGTCGGCGTCGGTCTGCGCCTGCGGCGCCGCTGCACCGGCGATCGCCGGGCCGTCGGAGACGTGGGTCCACACGAGTGCTGCGAGCATCACCGCATTGACGGTCAGGATGGCATTCAAGTACGTCGAGTTGCGGTCGTTTCGAGGGCGGCGCATCGTGAGGTCTCCAAGTCTCGTGCGGAGGGCATGAGAGGTTTCTTCGACATCGGCTCGCTGCGATTCGTGCATCACTTGGATTGGCTGATTGGCGGATTCGGACGCTCGCATCCCAAAACGCCGGCCGCCGCAGGAAGTGTCCCGCGGCGGCCGGAAAGTTCCACAATGTCGATCCGTACTCTGTCTCAAGCGAGACAGTCAGGATCACCAGTCGGCCGGATCCAACGGGTTGCCGTTGGGGCCGTTGGGCAAGGCGGGACCGTTCGCAGCGTCATAGGCGACGCGGAGGGTCACGCCGTCCCAGTCCCAGGTCCAGAACTGGTTCGGCAGAGCCGGGACAGTCTGGAGGTACTGGAAGTCGCCGTTGTTGACATCCGGCGTGGTAAGCAGCGTCATGAGGGCGTCACCGTCGCCAGCCGTGGCGACGAGACCCGCGCTGCCGTTCTTGATGCGGAAGAGCTCGCACTGGCTGCGAATCGTCTGCAGCTGGCTCTTGACCGCGGAGACCTGAGCGTCCTGCGACGCGTTGGTGAACTGAGGGATCACGATCGCTGCCAGAATGCCGAGGATAACCACGACAATCAGGATTTCGATGAGCGTGAAGCCTCGCTGACGACGTGCATGCTGTGGGAGATGCATTCGCACTCCTCCTTCGTTGACGTGGGGCATTTCGCCAGGCGGCCTTCCCGGGCTCGACGGTCGACTCCCCTTGACTCCAATCCAAATGCGGCCCACCGTGAGTCGCACCCGAGTTGTCCGTGTCGCGTATCCGCGGCTCGAACGACGCCCTTCACCATCGGATCCAATCTGATGGTTGTTGAAGTTCGAGCTCGACTCCGGCTCGATTGCCGCTCCTACAGACCGCACCGCTTGCCTTCGTCCTGGCAATCAGAGCCCCGACACCGAATCTTCTCGGACCCGTTCACGCTGCCAAGGAACGCTCGAGACGCACCCGCACGGTGAAGCCGAGATCCGTGGGCTCGCAGTACTCAACCATGCCACGACGAGCGACGATTCCGGCAGACTGGAAGCCCACACAAACGGTCATACCCACGCGAAGCGGTTCGCAAGCTTCGGCCTCCATCCAATCACCGGTCAGGCTGACCTTGGCGAGTTCGTGGATCCGCCCCCAGTCGTCTCCGAAGAGACCAAATGCCGTTGCAATGCCATCGAGGTGCGTGAGATGACGGGGAACGAGGGCCATACGGGGCTCCGGAATGCTGCTGTGAGGTCTTGGATGAATCGGTGCGGATCGAGCCTGCTCGACGGAAGCGACGACTTCGGGACGCTTGGCTCGGACTTCGTCGGTCTTCACCAAGCTCCGCTTGAGCCGGTCGGCGGATGCGTCGACAACTCTTGACGGACAATCGCTTGCGTGCCGCTACCATTCGCCAGCCGTTGAACTCGTTCAGCCGGATGCTTCCCGCGTCCCTTCCCCACAAGGCTGCCTCACCCACCGTGCTTCGAATCCATCCATTTCACGCCCTTCGACCTGCGGGGAGTCGCGCCGCTTTGGTGTCGTGCGGCGCGGTCCGGACCGGGTGCGCCTGCTGCAGCGAGACGCCGGACTCCTTCCGACAGGTCGTCGAGGCGACCACATCCGATGACATGAAGGCGACGATCCAGATGCTCATTGCTCGCGGAGCGCTGGGCGGCGATCCGGAAGCGCAGGTGTTCGTCTATCGCATCGCCCGCGATGGGCAACGTCAGGTCGGTGTCGTTGCGGTCGTTGATCGCAGTGATCTTGCGCCGTCCACGTCGTCGGCTGAGGCGATTCCTCCGTGGGCCGAACCTGCGACGGCGATCTTTGATGATCAGGACGGACTCATCGCGTCGCTCGCGGTGACCGACATGAACGAGCGGCCGATCTTCCACTTCAACGCCGGCGATGGCACCACGCACAGCGCGTGGCTGGTGCGCGACGCGTCGCGCTACGTCGCGGCGTTCGCCGCGCTGCCCGGAGCGGCACAACTCCTCGAACCAGGACCGAGCGCGGGCCAGGGCCGCATGCTTGCGCTCCTGCTCGATCGCAGTCAGGCGATTGATCCCCTGCCGCTGCCGCGTTGCGGACTCTTCGTTCAGCGCACGCTTTTGGCTCCGTGAACGAACACTCGCGCGATATCGCGTCCTCCAAGGAAAGTTCCACGCATGAAGGTGCTCATCGCCGATCGCTTCGAGAGTTTCGGCATCGAAGCCCTGAAGCAGATCGGTTGCGAGGTCGACGTACGCAGCGAGATCACCGCCGATGACTTGCCGCAGGTCCTTGCCGACACGCGACCCAACGTCCTCATGATCCGCGGAACCC
>JBBQCR010000224.1:0-5969 GCA_038318935.1 Phycisphaerales bacterium | reverse complement strand
TGGCGACTGGATAGGGATAGGGATACGCGTGCCGCGAGTAACTCTCAAGCGTGTGCGCGACGGCTTGCGTGCTGTAGCGGCTCCAGAGATCCGCCGCGATCGGCGGGTAGAAGCTCATCGCCATCGACGTTCGGTCGCTGTCGGGAATCTTGACCCCCCAGGAGTCCCACACGAAGGTCGGGCTGGCCGCCCACGCGAAGTCGCGCACGTTGTCGGCCTTGAACCTCCAGACCTTGCGCCCGCTTGCGGTGCGGCCTTGGTTGGTTCGTGCCTCGTCGGGCGTGATGATGAATAGCGGACGATCGGCGGTCTTTGACGCGTCGAACCGTTCACGCTGGGCGGGGCTGAGGACGTCCTGCGGATTCATCAGCTCGCCGCTGGCGGCGACGACGAAGTGATCGGGCACGTCGAGTTCGACCTCGAAATCGCCGAACTCCAGCGTGAACTCACCCGAGCCCAGAAACTGCTTGTGCTGCCAGCCGTTCACATCGGTGTACGCGGCCATGCGCGGAAACCATTGGGCGATTTCGTAGATCGGTAAGTGCGATTCCGGCAGCAGCTCGTAGCAGGAGCGCGTGCGCTGCACGTCGGCGTTGAGCACCGGGAAGGAGAACGCCACGTCAAACTCGAACGTCTCTCCTGGCTTGAGTTGACGCGGTAGATCGACACGCATCATCGTGTCGACGATGGTGTGCGAGAGATCTCCACCATCCGGACCCTTCACCGACGCGATTGTGTAGCCGCCTTCCCACGACCGCTGCAGCGTGATTCCCTTGAGCCAGCGAACCTGCTGTTCCTTGGTGAGATCGGGAGCGGCTTCGGCGAGCGCTCCGGTCGATGACCACTTGAAGCGGTTCTGATCGAGCTGCATCCACAGATACGTCAGCGTGTCCGGCGATCGGTTCTCGTAGCGGACGCGCTCACGACCCTCGATCGAGCGCTTCGCGTCATCGAGCGAAGCCTTGATGACATGACTTGCCTTCTGCTGCCAATACCGCGGACCCGGAGCGCCCGAAGCGGTGCGCTGATCGTTGGGTGTCGGGAGGATCTCCTCCAACTGCCGAAACGCGTCCGGTCGGTTCTGCTTGTCGACGAGGAGCCAGGGACCGTCGTCGGTAAGGTGCGGATCCCGCAACGATGGCGGATGCCCGAAGGACGCGGTGCAGACCATCGACGCGAGAAGGTAGCCACGGAGTCGCATCGCCGCAGTCTACGGGATGCATCGCGGGCATTCGGCCGCCACACTCTGACTGCCACACGCCAACCTCGCGATCGCCTCATCGGGCCAGTGCCGCGACCACCTGCTCGTCCATGTCGGCGTGGCCAAGCGACGCATCGAGGCGAATGCCATGGGCTTCGGCGTAGCGGCCAATCGCCATCACCGGGAAGTAGAGTCGGTACAGGTGATAGCGCAGGTAGAAGACGCGCGGGAAGCCGGTCCCGGTGAACTCGGTTTCTGACCACGAACCCACCGAATCGCGATCGGGATTGCGGGCGGGATCGGCCGCGTCCTCGGCCGAAAGCTGCGTCGCGCACAGCCACGCGATCGCCCGAGCGAGGTCCGGATCGTCCTTGCCGTAGATCTCCTGCAGCACCATCGCGGCCCACGCGGTCTGGCTGGCGGTCGCGTTGCCCTGCCCCTTCAGCCGCGGATCCACATAGGAGTTGGCGCTTTCGCCGAAACTGCCGTCGGGCTTCTGAACGCTCTTGATCCAGCGGCCGGCCTTGGCGATCCATTCCTGCTTGCGATCTTCGCCGCAGCGAATCGGTCCGATGACCGCCTGCCAGGTTCCGTAGATGTAGTTCACTCCCCACCGGCCGAACCAACAGCCTTCGCTCTCCTGATGGCTCTTGACGAACTCGATCGCCTTGCGGACCTTGGGATGATCGTTCCGGATGCCGTGCCACGAGAGGCACTCAAGCACGCGCCCAGTGATGTCCGGGCACGAGGGATCCTGGATCGCGTTGTGATCCGCGAAGGGAACGTACTCGAGGACCCGTCGGTCGCGCGTCCGGTCGAACGCGGCCCATCCGCCGTCATCGTTCTGCATCGCGAGAATCCAATCGAGTCCGCGGGCGCTGGCTTCGAGATTCTCCATGCCACCGATCCGCCGCAGCGCCATGGCCACCATCGCGGTGTCGTCGACGTCGGGGTAGTACGCGTTGTGGTACTCGAAGAACCAGCCGCTGAAGGGCACGTCGCCAGCGACGTTGTTCTTCCAGTCACCGACGAATCGACACTCCTTCGCACGGAGCCAGGCAGACGCTTCCATCGCGTGCGCGGAGGACTCGAGTCCGCAATCGGCCAGCGCGTAGAGCGCGATTCCAGTGTCCCACACCGGCGAAAAACACGGCTGCATGTGCGTCGTGTCGTCGTCGCCCCACGGGTTGCCGTCCAACATGAACTCGTCGAGTTCCCGCTCCGCCCGCTGCACCAGCGGATGTTCACGGTCGTAGCCCACGGCCTTGAAGACCACTTGGACATACACCATCGGCGGAAAAATAGCCCCAAGCCCCGCGGTCGCGGCTGGGCCGTCCTGTCCAGCGCGAACGAGGATCCAGTCCAGCGCCGTCTGAATCGCAGCGTCGCGCTTCGGTGATCCCCCATGAGCCTGAGCCCATTTGAGGAAGCGATCGGCATTGCCGAAGAACAGCTTCCAGAAGCGCGGCACATCGTCGCGCAGCTTGAGGCGATGGCGGGCGTCCTGATCGACGAACAATTCGTCGATCCCTGACGCAGCGGGAATCTCGCGCGTTGGTCGCAGCGCGGTGACGATCGCCAAGGGCAGAATCATTGTCCTGCTCCAGGCACTCATCTTGTCCATGTGAAAGTAGAACCACTTCGGCAACCAGACCAGTTCGGGCGGAATCGCCGGCACTGCGTCCCAAGAGATCTGACCGAGTCCGGCGAGATAGAAGTTGGTAAACGAGTTGCAGAGTTCGGCACCACCCATCGATCGCACCAGATCGCGAGTCGCGCGCATCGCCGGCGAATTCGAATCGTCGCCAGCGAGTTTCAGGCAGAGATAGGCCTTGACGGTCGCCGAGAGGTCCACGCCCGAGCCGGGATACTGCCCCCAACCGCCATCGTCGCGGCGTTGGGTGCGCAGCATGTTGGTCATCCGCCGCAGCACGTCAACGCCGTCGCGACCATCGACCATCGACTGCCGCTCCTGACCGAGCATCCACTTCATGAGGATGTACTCGCTCTGGAGAATCGAGTCGCCCTCGAGTTCGCCGCACCAGTGACCATCCGCACGTTGCAGGGCGCCGAGCGCGGCGATGCCGCCGGCGAGCGCCGTTGCGATGCGGGGGTGATCCGGAGACGAGGGCTGGGTCATTGCGGCAGAGATAGTACGGGTTGGAGCAGATCAGAGCAGTTCACGAATCGCCACCGGCCGACGCTCGCGGGCCGAGCGAATGGCGGCCTCGAGCACGCATTGGGTCTTGAAAGCGTCTTCGAAGTCAGGCAATGCGACGACCGGCTTCGCGCCGCCGATCGCCAAGGCGATGTCCGCGGCCATGCTGACGAATCCGTGTTCGTAACCGATCAGGTGCGCCGCCGGCCAGTACGCGCTGGCGTAGGGATGGTCGCCGCCGTTGGTGCACATGATGCGCGACCAACCGCGCAGACCGCTTTCAAGCGTGTCGTCCCACCACGCCAGTTCATTCATGCGCTCGAAGTCGAACTTGATGGAGCCGAGTTCACCGTTGATCTCGATACTGTTGCGATTCTGATTCCCGGTGGCCAACCGTGTGGCCTCGAAACTCGCGACGGCGCCGGAGGCGAAGCGGGCCAGGAAGAGGACGCAATCGTCGACCGTCGACGCGCCGGTCGCGCGGCCTTTCTTCGCGCCCTTACCGGAGATCGCGGCACCAGCGGCTGCAACGATTGCACGCTGCTTGACGAAGGTCTCTTCGATTGCGCCGACTACTTCCGTGATTTCATCGCCGGTCAGGAATCGCGCGAGATCGATGATGTGGGCGTTCAGATCGCCGTGGGCGCCGGAGCCGGCCTGATCGGCCTGAAATCGCCACAGGAGCGGCGTGCTCGCCTTTCCCCAATCCTGCAGATAGACGGCACGCACATGGTGGATCTTTCCGAGCTTGCCTCGCTCGATGAGCTGCCGTGCGAAAGCAATCGCCGGACAGCGGCGATAGTTGAACCAGACGAAGGTGCGCACTCCTTTCTTCGCTGCCTTCCTTGCGACGACCACCATCGACTTCGCATCCGCGAGCGTTCCTGCGAGTGGCTTCTCGCACGCGACGTGCTTGCCCGCCTCAAGCGCGGCGATCGACATCTCTGCGTGCAGGTGGTTGGGGGTCAACACATCGACCCGTTGGATCGCGGGGTCCTCTGCGACGCAGCGCCATTCGGTACTCGACTGCGCGAAGCCCCATCGCGCCGCGAAGGCACGGGTGTCGGCGTCGTTGCGGCCGGCGACCGTGCGAAGTGCGATGCGGGCTGGCAGATCGAAGAACTTGCCGGCCTGGGACCATGCGTTCGCATGGGCTCGCCCCATGAACTTGGTGCCGATGAGTCCGACGTTCAGTGTCGCTGGCTCGCTCAGCGACGCCGTTGCCGCCGCAGTCGG
Source organism: Phycisphaerales bacterium (assembly GCA_038318935.1). Lineage (GTDB taxonomy): Bacteria > Planctomycetota > Phycisphaerae > Phycisphaerales > SM1A02 > JAEUIT01. The sequence goes on along the minus strand of JBBQCR010000224.1, from coordinate 1,374 downwards.
GGTGCGGTTGCTTGCATTCAATGTCGGGGACGGTCGTTGGGGCTTCTTTCCGGTGGCCACAGGCAAGGCTCCTCGTCGGTGCGACGTCGTCCGTCGCTCCGCTGTTGGGGCCTTATGCTACCGGCTCGATTCGCGGCATTTCGCGCAAGCCCATCCCCGCGTGCCGCCAGACGCCCCACTCCGGACCCCTCCCTATGACCGATTGCAACACCACCGCGCCGACTTCCGTCGCCTTCACGACCTCGAACGACCAACTGCTGGTCCGTCTGGAAGCACTGGAGCGGGACTTGGCGATCGCCAAGCGCTCCGGGCGACGCGGGCGTCTGTTCGGTGGGGCGTTGACTTTCGTGGCCGGCGCGGTCGGTGCGGCTGTCCTTCTTGCCGCAGCATCTCCCGACACCTTCGCGGTAGTTCGCACGAAGCGGATCGAAGTGCTGGACGAGCGTGAAAAGGTGGTGGCTGTGATTTCCTCCACCGTCGATGGCGGGCAGCTTGACCTGTGGTCCGCGGTCGGTGTGAACTCTGCTCGACTTGGCGCGACGCCCCGCGGTGGCGACCTCTCCATCTGGAACGTGCAGGGCAATCCCTCGATCGGAGCGTTCGTCGCCGACACCGGTGGTCGCTTCGAGGTCTACGACAACTCCGGGCGCGTCAACGCTCGACTCAGTTCCAGTCGCGTTGGTGGGAGCTTCGTGCTCCAGAACATTCTCGGCAAGGCGGGCGTCATCGCGAACGCCGATGAACGAGGCGGCGGCATTGCGGCGTGCGATTCGCTCGGTCGACCGCTCGTCGAGTTGTCGATCTCCGAGGGCGGCGGCCTCGCGCTGGTTGCCGACAAGAACGGGCGGGCTGTGGGTGCCCTGCGGACGAGCGCTCGAGGCGGCGCCATTGAACTCGCCGACAGCAACGGCGGCACAGCGTTCTCGGCCGGAGCGGATGTCAACGGCGGTTCGCTGAGCGTCAACACCCTGGACGGGAAGTCGGTGCTCACCGCAGGCGTCGGTCCAAACTCGACCGGAGTCTTCAACGTCCTCGGCGGATCGGGCAAGCCACTGGTCACCCTTGGCAGCGGCGACGAAGGCGCCGGACGGATGGTGGTGTCGGGTCCGGAAGGCGTCCCGATGATTCTCGCCCAAGGGGGTCTGGCGAGCGCTGGAATCGGGATCGTGTTCGGCGGCAAGCGGATGGTGATGTTCGAGGCGAATGTCGCTGGTGGCCGACTGGATGTCGCTGATGGTGAGGGCCGCTCGGCGGTGGCGCTGGGATACGACCTGAGCGCCAAGTCCGGCGCGGTGTCGGGGCGCACCCACGCTCGCCAAATCGATAGAAACAAAGCCCAATAAAATGGCAACAGAGCGGTCTCGGTTTACAATA
>JBBQCR010000223.1:0-5977 GCA_038318935.1 Phycisphaerales bacterium | reverse complement strand
CACCTGAAGGAGCTGCGTCGCCTCGCGATAGAGCAGCGTGGCCCGAAGTTCACGGCCACCGACCAGTCCGAGATAGGTCTGGTCCGCGGAGAGGACCACAAAGTCCTCGACATTGGTGCGCTCGCTCAGCGAGAGAAGGCGGTCGGCGGTGTCATCGGCCTTGACGAATACCGCAGGGGCAAGCGTGACATCCCGCACAGTGAGGCGCCGGAGCTGCGAGCTGTCGCCACGCGTTCCCAGGCGAATGCCTTGCACGGCGAGGTCCGCGGTGTAGACGCTCTCGCGCTCCATGGCGCGAGACACGATCGTGGCGATTGTCGCCGTCAACATCAGCGGCAGAATCATGGCGTAATCCTGCGTCAGTTCGTAGACCAGGAGGATGCCCGTCAGCGGCGCGTGGGTGGTCGCCGCAATCGTGCCAGCCATGCCGACAAGGGCGAAGTACGCCGGATTGGCCTGTGGCAGAAGACCGCTCACGCTGACGCCGATGCCGCAGGCGCCGCCGACGAGCGCGCCGAGGACGAGACCCGGGGCGAAGAGTCCGCCGGACCCGCCGGAACTGAGGGTAAGACTGGTGGCGAGAATCTTGAGCACCAGCCAGAGCAGCAACACCAGTGCGAGTTCGCCGAGCTTGCCCTGGGCCGCCGCGGTCTCGTAGAAGATCGGTGTGAGCACACGCTCAATCAAGGGGTAGCCGTTTCCCAGAAAGCTCGGCATCGAGTAGTCGCCGGTGCGCGCCGACGCCACGAAGTAGGCGGCGCCGAGACAGCCCAAGAGCAGTCCACCCAGCGCCGGCTTCAGGAACTTTGGCATGCGCAGCGCCGAAAAAGTTCGCTCCATGCCGCGCAGCGTTCCGACGAACGCGACACCGACGAGACCGCAGGCGATGCCAAGTCCGACGAAGGCAGGCGACGCGGTGACGGTGAGCAGACCGCGCATGGATTCGAACACCTTCGGATCGCCACCGAAGAGCGGTTGTCGACTGCCGAGCATCGTCTGTGTGGTGGCGCTGGCGAGCACGCTGGCGACGACGATTGGTGCGAGAGTTCGCAACGAGAAATCGCGCAGCAACACTTCGAGAGCGAAGAAGACCCCGGCGATGGGCGCGTTGAACACCGCGGCGATGCCTGCGGCCGCACCAGCACCAAGCAGCGTGGTGGTCATCTCCCGATCCTGCTTCCCGAGGCGCCCGGCCGACGATCCCAACGTCGCACCGATCGTGACGATCGGACCTTCGGGACCGGCTGAACCGCCTGTCACGATCGTCGCCGTCGAGGCGAGCCACTGGCGAACTGCCAGCCGAAAGGGCAACTGCGAACGCAGTCGGGCGATGCTGTACATCACCATCGAGACGCCGTGGCCGCGCAGGTCGACCGGCAGTGCCCAGCGGACGGTTGCGCAGAGAATTCCCCCGATGGCCGGCACGAACAGAATCGCCCAGAAGAGCCGGTCGGGATGCGCGACAGCCCAGTGTGCCGCCAACTGCTCGGCGGCATGAATCGGCAGGATGAAGGCCAGCGCCGCGAGGCCCATCAGGGTCCCGAACACCGCCGCGAAGAGGAGTTGCGGCCAAGCAGTCGCCGTCCAAACCCGCGCCCAGCGGCCCTGGCTGGCTTCGTCCGGGAAGCCAGACACCGAGTCGTCGCGGAAGGGAGGTGGTTCAGCGACGCGCCGTGGCATATCCCTCTATTCTGACCGGATTCCTAGTCGAGCGTCTTCCGCGGGCGACATGTCACGACTGAGGCAGTCAGTTCCGACCGAAGCGCTGGCAACCTCACCCGGGCTCCGCTATCATCGACCCTTCCGCCCCGGGTTCTCCTGATCCCTCCGCCGGCAGCTTTCGCCGGGGGCTCCCTTCCTCGAATTGCATCGGCACCCATCCTATGATTGACGCCCTGAAGAGCGACGAGATCGTCAACAAGCTTGGTGGACGCTTCAAGCTCACCGCGCTCATCCAGCGACGTCTGGGCGAACTCATTGACGGTGCCCGTCCGCTCGTCGATCGCGATGGTCGCACGGACTTCGAGGTCGTGATCGACGAGATCATGCAGGACAAGATCACCATCGACTTCGAGGCCAGTGGGTTGCCGCAGCCGGACGCTGCCGAGCTTCGCTGAGCCATCTTTCGCAGGGCATAGGGCAGGGCATAGGGCAGGGCAAAGGGCAGGGCAAAAGCATGTTTCGAGGGCCACCAGAAGCCTTGGTTCCCCTGAAGGGACGCCGAGTCGCTGTTTGCGTCGGCGGCGGCATTGCGGTGTACAAGGTCGCATCCGTGATCAGCACGCTGGCGCAGGCCGGCTGCGAGACGCACGTGGTCATGACCGATGCCGCGATGCGATTCGTCACGCCGCTCACCTTTGAAGCGCTGGCTGGTCGGCCGGTGCATACCAGTATCTGGGAGCAGAACGACCGCAGCGATCCGCAGCACATCAAGCTGGCTCGTTCGGTCGACGCCTGTCTGGTGGCGCCCTGCACCATGCATCTCCTCGCATCGCTGGTGCATGGGATGGCGGAGGATCCAGTGTCGTTGCTGGTGTCGGCGATCGATCGTCGGAAGCAGCCGGTGCTCCTCGCCCCGAGCATGAACGAGGTCATGTGGGAGCAGCCGGCGACGCAGCGAAATATCGAACAGGCCGAGCGGGACGGTTTCCGAGTGCTCGCTCCCGGGAGCGGTTGGCAGGCCTGCCGTACCCTCGGCGCAGGACGGCTTCCAGAGCCGGACGACCTCGTTGAGGCGATCGCCAAGGCCTTGAGCCCCGGCCGAGACGCCTGAAACCTTGGTCGGGGGTTCCGCTGTTTCGGAACAAATGCCGAGACATTCGACGGTCCGACCTCTCTTCGTCGTTTTCCACTTGTGCCCGCATCGCCTCGGCGCACTCTCTCGTATGGACTGCTGATCCGCCGAAAGCCGCGGGTCCTCATGTCTTCAGGCTTTCCATCGTTTTTCCCCGGACGGGCCCTTCGGACTGGTTGGAAGGGTTCTGCAAGGAGAGGGACGATTCCCGCTCGCTCTGAGCAATTGATTCGTGAACGATCTTGGTGGTCACCCAATGGGATGTCCCTGCGGGAATGCCACGACTGCGTTCGCGACAGTCAGACTCGCACCATCTAGGTTCAAGGAAATCACTCATGGCTTTCTCTCGCCGTGCAGCCGCTCTCGCGGCCGGATCCGCGCTCGTCCTCAGTACGCTCGCCTCGCTGTCGTTCGCCCAAGCGACGAAGTCCGCCTCAGGTGACCGAAAGAAGCCCGAGTCACCTCGCCAGCCCATCGTCACGACGAAGCCCGCTGAGGTCTGCGGCGAATGCCGTTTCACGCCGACGGTGATCATGACCCCGATCGCGACCACGATCACTGGGCCAGTGCATGCCACGAAGCCATTGGTTCCCAACGACGGCGGCGAACTCCCGGGCGGAGTTGCGGGCATCTGCCCGGAGGTCATCAGCACTTGGACCAACGCCGACTTCACGGGTGGCAGTTACATCGTTGAAGCGGGGTTCGCGGAACAGGAGATGGCGGCCGCCTCGTACACGCTGAGTCCGGATCAGTTTCCGCTCCGCATCGATCTCACGGAGATGATCTTCGCCACCAGTGGCACCAACGTCACGACCACGACGAAGTGGTCGGTGCTTTTCTTTGAGGGCAATCCCGACACCGGACAGGTCATCGCCTCGTTCTCGTCCGACGGCGACATCATCCCGGATCTGGTGATCCCGCCGGGAACCAACGGTACGAACGTCCAGTTCCAGATCGATCCGAGTGATCCCGATCAGATCATCATTCAAGACAATTCGACGCACAGCTTCTCTGTCGCGTATCGCATCGACAAGCACAACAACCAGACGCAGAACCCTTGCTTCGTCGCCCCGCCGACAAACTCCAACGCCTTTCCGACGGTCGACGTCGGTGGGCTTCAAGCGCCAACCACCAACTGGCTGTACGCGATCAACTGCGGTCCGTTTGGGTGCCCTGCGGGGTGGAAGAAGTTCTCGCAGTTAGGGCTGTGCAAACCAAGCGGTGACTGGGTGCTGCGGGTGACTTGGACGCCGATCAATTGTGTGACCTCGGGAGCGTGCTGCCTACCGAGCGGCAACTGCGACATCCTCACTCAGACCGCGTGCCAGAGCCTTGGCGGGACGTATCTCGGCGACAACTCCTCGTGCAGCATCGGTGGCTGCCAGAGTTCCACGGTTGCTTGTTGCTTCGCTGCGACCGGAGGTTGCCTCAATCTCTTGCCGCAAACGTGTCTCGCAGCGGGCGGTGTTCCAGGACCGGGCGGATCGAACTGCGCCGGTTACATCTGCTTCCAGCAAGGGGCGTGCTGCCTTCCCAACGGTTCGTGCGTCGGACCGGTGAGCCCTGAAACCTGCGCTGCCCAAGGCGGCATCTTCCAAGGCAACAACAGCTCCTGCCAAGGGGCCAACTGCCCGCAGCCAACCGGCGCCTGTTGCTTCGCGACCGGATTCTGTCTCACGCTCAAGCAGGCCGATTGCGCCCTCGCCGGCGCGACATGGAAGGGCGCAGGCACGACCTGCGCCGACGGCAACGGCAACGGCATCGCCGACGCTTGCGAGCAGGGCAACCCTGCGGACCTCAACAACGACGGCCACGTCAATGCCCAGGACCTGGCGATTCTGCTTGGCGCCTGGGGTCAAACGAGCGGTGTGGCGGACATCAACGACGATGGCGCGGTGAACGCAACCGATCTGAGCATTCTGCTGGGCGCGTGGGGCTGACGGACTGTCGTGTGCGCCAAGCTGTCCGGTGACCCGGAGATGATTCACAGTCCTCTCGCAAACGGAGCGAGCTGAAGTCCGGGCGAAGTGCAGTGGGTGTCGCCACGTGGGCGCCGATGTGGTGCGAAGCGGCGGGGAACTCTTACGCCGCAGATGAGCGTGGAGCAGCGTCGCTGGCGGCGAGCAGCCGAGCGACGGTCCAGCGCAGCAGATCGCGGGTCGTCACGATGCCGACGCACGAGCCGTTGTCGTCGAGCACCGGAAGGCACGAGATGCGTCGCTCCAGCAGCAGACGAGCGGCTTCGGCGATGGTGGTATCGCGTCGCAACGTGAGCACCGATCGGCTCATGATCTGGTGGGCACGCTTCCGCAAGGTCGCGCTGTCAAGGCTTCGTTCGGACGGAGTTCCAGCGAACGGCGAGATGCCGTGCAGGACGTCGCGATCGCTGATCACGCCGACGACCTTGTGCTCCTCGACGACAACCAGGTGGTGCACACGGTTGCGGGCCAGGAGATCGCGAATCGACTCGAGCGAATCGTCCATCGTGGCCTTGAGCACGGGGGAGGACATGATCGCCGTCACCGTGTGATTGGCGGGCACGGCCGAAATGGGCGTCTGCGCTTCGCTGGGGGTGGGCATCGGTCGGATCCTCCACACCTGCATCGGCGACTCAGAGCGGTCACTCACTCTCCTTCCTCCAAGCGGAGTTCGAATCGTTGCTTCTCGGACGACCGCAATGGCCCCCGCAGGACTCGCGGTAGGATCCCGTCGCCGCGCCCGGTGACCGGACGCCGCGAGGAGTCGCAGCACATGAAGGCCATCCTGTTCGCGATCGCTGCCGGGCTGTGTTGGGGAATCGGCGAGGTGTGCACCAAGAGCGTCCTGCACTCCGGCAAGGTCGGTCCGCTCACCGCGATTGCGGTGCGTTCGACGATCGCGCTGCCCATCATCTGGCTGGTCTGGCTTGTCGCCAAAGATGGTGTCTTTGGGGCGGCGCCCGAACCCAAGGGGTGGCTGTCCGCTGATCGAACAATTCTTGTCAAGCTCGTCCTCGGCTCGGGACTCGTCGCTGGCGCCGCCGCCATGATCTGCTTCTATCTCTCGCTGAAATTTGGTCCGGTATCGCAGGTGAAACCAATCGCCTTCTGCATCGCACCAGCGGTAGCAGTCCTCCTCGGCTGGACGCTGCTGGGCGAATCGATGGATGCTCGCAAGGGTCTTGCGGTGCTTCTGATTCTGACA
>JBBQCR010000222.1:0-5994 GCA_038318935.1 Phycisphaerales bacterium | reverse complement strand
TCGAAAGCCGTCGAGGATGCACTTCGCTCCCGAGTTGAACTTGCCCGTGCTCGTGACGATGTGATAGGAGTTGTCGCTCTGGACGCCAACCGTGCCAATATCGCCGGAGAGAATCGTGTCACCTGCAGTTTGCACGCGTTGGTTGCGGAGCGTCTCTCCGCCCGCAAAGCCCCCGTAGACCTTCACACCTTGCTTAATCGTGAACGTGTCGGCGCGGGCTGTGCCGGGCTTGTACGTTCCGTCCTTCACCCAAACTTCGTCGATGTCAACCGTCGCCGCATTGAGCGCGGCAGCCAAGCTGGTGTAGGCGTTCGTCCAACTCGATCCGTTGTTCGCGCCTGTAGCTGCCGGATCAACGCGAAGGATCGCGGCGGTTCCCGAAGTCGTTGCGAATAGGGCGATGGAAAGTGGCGTTAACAGTGAGAGTGAGGTAACGCATGCGTTTCCCTTTGCGAGAGGAGCCCAACTAATTCGCCGTCCAGCCGCCCAAGAGCAGTGCAACGTCAGCGGCCTCCACGATGCCGTTGGCATCGAGATCGGCACCGACTCGCCTCGACCCCCATGCGCCAAGCATGAGCGCAAGGTCGGTGGCATCCACCCTACAATCGAAGTTTAGGTCTCCAACGAGACTCGATGTACGACGCAGCACAAGGTTGACTGGTGTTGAGAGCGGCACGGTCAAGAGTTTCGCATCGCAGACGATCCAGCCGTCGTCGTTGATGCCCTTGGCTTGGTTGATGCTCAACTGGTCGCTCCCGAGTACGACCTCCTCCAGCACGTGCGACACGCCTTGTAGGAAGACCGCCGCCTTTCCATCGCCGCGAGCGTCGCTGACCCGGCCAACCACCACACCGGCCGCGTTGATGCGACGCGGAAGGAAATACTGGTAGGGATCTGGCACTGGCAGGGGCGACCACTTCCCACCCTGGCGAACGAAGCCGACAAAGTTGCCTTCATCCCCTACGGCGCGGCCGCGGGCGATGGCATCGCCGTCGTTGTTGATGTCGACGACCTCCGCATTGATCGTGCCACTGAATGCCGGGACGAGCGTCACGTCTTTGCCATCGAGAATGAAGCCTTGCCGTACTGCGAGAGCGCCAAAGTCCGCGAAGCCAACGACCACCCCATGGTCATTCAGAGCAAAAGCTTCAGACGCCGCACCCGGAATCAGCGGATTGAGATCGACCATTCCCGAAAGGTCTGCGCACATGGCTCTGAGCGGTCCAGTGACCGCGTCTTGCGAGAAGCCCGCAACCGTCCCGTATTCGTTGATGCCAGCAGCGGAACTCTCGTTCGCGCCAGGGAGCATTCCGAGGCCCGTCCACACTCCATCCGCGTAAAGCACCGCTTCCCAGCCGAGCCCCGTGCTGGTTAGAGCACGCACGCCGCACGCGACGCCTGCGTCGTTGAGGTCGTACAGTCGGGTGTCGTCAAAGTCAGGATCAAGTTCCGGAATCACCAGCCCCGTCGCTGCGCTCCAGTAGAACGGCCTCGGAGTTCCAAACACACACGGAGAGTAGTAGCCCACGACCTCGCCATTGTTGTTGATCGAAGTCGCGCTGAGATCTTGCTGCGTGGTCGGTCCGCAAGGACCAAGTCCGAATGTCGCGACGATTTCGTACGTGACTTCGCCCGATGCGTGAGCAACCTCGCGGAGGACGAGACATGCAATCGCCGCTATGCAGGTCGGCGGAAAGCGATGTGAATAAGCGAGAAATCCCATTGGGTCTGCCTGTCGAGGATGGGGAAAAATCGTGAAGCGAATCTGCTGCCGTGCACTGAATCCCTTCAAACGCCGTCGGTTTGAAACGCCGCTCTGCGTCGCCACGATCTGGCGGCTCCCGATGCGCGTCGAGTGCGTCGTTCAAATGGCCGCTCGACTCGCATCACGACTCTCTCGTCAGGGCCATCCGGCGTTCGTGTGCGCGGATGATAAAGCAACGCTTGGGCTTGCGTTCTCTGCGCCTTCGTTCCCTCTTGCCTGTTTTCCTTCTTCCTCTCTGTGCCCCCTCTGTGAATCTCTGCGTCCTCTGTGGTTCATCCCCTTCTCCCCCCCTGCGACATCACGTCAACCGCGTCCTCCCCGGAATCGCCACCGGCGCGACCGGCCTCGGGCCAAACTCGATCGTTGGCGGCATGAGTACTTCCTCGCTCTTCATCGCCTGTTCCCACGTGACTTCCTGACCGGTGTAGGCGGCCATGCGACCCATGATCGCGCACATGGTGCTCTCAGCGACCTGCACCATTTCGTTGACGTGGGTGCCGCTTCGAATCGCGGCCTGCAGATCCTTGTGCTCTTCGACGTAGGGGTTCGGATCGTCGCCTTCGAACTTCCAGGGCTTCTTGCCGCTGAAGACCGCCGCGCCGGGGCGAAGCGATGCGATGCCCTCCGAGCCGCTGATCGCTTCTTCGACCTTCGACGCGGTGCCGTCCTGTTGCCGACACATCGACAACGCGAAGATGTCACCGTACTCCTTCGGACCGCCCCAGACATACTCAAGTCCGAAGTGATCGAAGATGTGGCCGAACTTCGGGTCGATGCGAGCCTGGCGACCGCCGACACCGTTCACGCGCAGCGGATGACCACCGAAGGCCCAGCACATGACATCCAACTGATGCACGTGCTGCTCGACGATGTGATCGCCCGAGAGCCACGAGTGATAGAGCCAGTTGCGAATCTGGTTTTCAACATCGCTGCGACTCGATTGCGGTTCGACGTTCCAGAGTCCGCCTTGGTTCCAGTAGCAACGAGCAGCGACGATCTGTCCGATCTCGCCCTTGTGAATGCGCTCCATCGCTTCGCGATAGCTCTTCTGGTGGCGACGCTGCGTTCCCGCGACGACGCACAGCTTCTTTTCGTCGGCGACCTTCGCAGCGTCCATCACCATGCGAATTCCCGGCCCGTCAACGGCGCAGGGCTTCTCCATGAAGACATGCTTGCCGGCGTTGACAGCGGCGCTCACGTGGATCGGTCGAAACCCTGGTGGCGTGGCGCAGATCACCAGATCGATGTCGCTGCTGGCAAGGAGATCGCGGTACGCGTTGAAGCCGGTGAAGCAGTGCTGGTCATCGACCGTCGCGCGGGCCGCGTCGTGTTCCTTCAGGCCGTTGCGAGCACTTTCAAGCCGATCGGGAAAGAGATCCGCGAGTGCCGCGATGCGGATATCAGGGCCGGCAGCAAGCGAATCCATCGCCGCTCCGGTGCCGCGCCCGCCGCAGCCGATGACACCGACGCGCAGGGTGTCGGCTCGACGCGGCGACGCGGAGGCGCTTCGCAAGAGTGCGGAGGCAGCCAGAGGAGCAAGCGCCGCAGCCGCGACGACGGAGCGACGGGTGGAATCGAAGGGTGTAGTCATAGAGAGCCTTAGCAGCCTGTGAGGCGGTGTCACGCAAACGAGTACTTGCCGGGCATGGGAATGACGGGCGCAGGAGGAGCGGCCTGCATGTCGTAGGAGGGCGGCACGAGGTGCTGCGATGACTTCAACATCTGGTCCCAGGTGATCGTCTGACCGGTGTAGCAGGCTTCGCGACCGGCGATCGCCATGAGCGTACTTTGGGCCATGAAGTGGCCATCGCTCACCAGCTTCCCGGCCCGAATCGCCGCGAAGAGTTCGTTGTGCTCGGTCTGGTACATGTCGGGCGTGGGTCCCGAATAGCTCCACGCCTTCGGTCCCTCGATGCGCGTCTCCTGCGGCGCCCAACCGTTGATGAAGCAGGTGCCGCCTTCGCAGGCGACCCAGTCCTTATTTTCGTTGGACGAATGATTCTGTTGCCGCGTCGTGAGGAAGGCCCGGGCGCCGTCGGCGTATTCGTAGATGACTGCGAAGTGGTCGTAGGCGTTGCCGTACTCCTCGCCTTCACGCATGGCACGACCGCCGAGCGTCGTGACGCGCACCGGCGGGACGTTGTTCATCGCCCAGTTGATCTTGTCGATCGAGTGGCACGCCTGCTCGACGATGTGATCGCCACCGAGCCAGAGGAAGTGCGGCCAGTTGCGAAGCTGAAACTCCATTTCGGTCCACGTCGGTTGACGCTTCCGCGTCCAGATCGGACTCGTGTGATAGGTGGCGTGCACCGCCCGCACACGACCGATGTCGCCGCTGAGGATCTTGCCGTAGATCTCGCGCTCCGGTAGCGAATAGCGCCAGCAGAATCCGCTCATGAGCGAGGTGCCCTGAGCCTTCGCCTCCGCCGCAGCCGCGATCACCATGCGCACGCCCTCGGCATCGTCGGCCATGGGCTTCTCGCAGAAGACATGCTTCTTCGCTTTGACCGCCGCCGCGAGATGCATCGGACGGAAGTGCGGCGGGGTCGCAAGCAGCACCACGTCGACGCCACTGGCGATGAGTTTTTCGGCGCAATCGAATCCGCTGAACTGTCGCTCCGGCGGCACATCGAGTCGCGCGGCGTAGGGCGACTTCGCGGTACTGCCGTCGGGTTGCTCGCTCGGATCGGTGAGACCCTTCAAGCAAGCCTCGATCTTGTCGGGGAACATGTCTGCAATCGCGTACAGCACCGTGCCCTTGTCGGCGTCGAGCGCCTGCCTGATCGCTCCCGAGCCACGTCCGCCGCAACCGACAAGGCCGACCTTGATGCGATCATCGGCCCGGAGCGACGCCCAGACAGCAGGAGCCGTCGTGAGCGCACCGAGCGACGCAAGCGCCGCCGCGGAACTCTTCACGAAGGTTCGGCGGTCGCACGAGCGGCTCGCCCGGGCATCGTCCGACGGGAGATTTGATTCGAAAGTCGTATTCATTGTGTTCCCATGTGCTGCACTCACTTGACCTCGCACACCACGCGAAAGCCGACGAAGCCGCCGTCCGCAAGCCACCACTTACTCTTGGGGTATTGCGGATCACTGGCGTTCCAACTGGCGGAGTACGGAACGACCGAGCTGCATCCGATTGCGTCAGCGGGATCCTTGAACATGCCTCCGAGCGTGACGCCCTTCCCCTCCTCGGACGTGCACCATTCGCTGGCGTTGCCGTAGAGATCGAAGCAGCCGAGGGCATCGGACTTGGTAGTGCCGACGCCGTGGGTCTTGCCTTCGGAGTTCTCCTTGAACCACGCGAAGTCCTTGAGCTGCTCCTTCGGAACGGACGCGAGCTCGCACGCGCTCTGCCATTCCTTCACCGTGGGCAGGCGATACGGCTTGCCGGTCTTGATCGAGAGCCACTCGCAGAATTTCTTCGCTCCGAGGTAGCTGCAACTGATCACCGGATAGCAAGCGTGACCAAAGCCGCGGTCCATTGAAATGTAGGGTTTGCTCGGTCGCGTCACCGCGTCCGCTTCCGGTGTGCTACCGCTGGGTTGCTGTTGATCGAAGCCGAACAGAAACGTGTCGTAGAGATCCCAACTGGTTTCGACGGTGGCGATGTAGAACGGTTTCGATCCGTCTTTCGGAACAACCGGCACCAAGGTGAGGAACAGCGTCGTGCCTTTGACGTCTTCGCGATACGCCTTGAGCGCCGAGGCGGCGTTCGCAGGCGCGGCGGGCTTGGCAGTGTCCGCTTGCGGTGCGGATCTCGGAGGCGGCGGGGCCTTCACGAGAGGGGCGTCCTGCGAAGCACCGAACAAGCACATCGAGGCCGAGACGGCAGCGACGGTCAGTGCGAGCGGCCGCGCGCGGTGGGCGACGGGGCGGTGATCAACCTCGGCCATTCGTGTCCTCCATCGCCCGCATTCGACAGGTATGCGTTGACAAGTCCGCATGATGGCGGAGAACGCCTTCATCACGCAAGCCACGCGTGAACAAAATGGAAAAGACCCCAACTTTCGTCGGGGTCTTGTGTGATCCATCATCGAAGCGTCGTCAGAGCCTTGGGCCGTCGTCCCGACGTCACCCGCTCAGTTCCAAGCGCCGAGCAGGGCTGCAAGATCAGCCGCATCGACGAGCCCGCTGTTGTTGAGGTCAGCGCTTCCAACACCACCCCATTGGCCCAGGAGTATCGCTAGATCCGCCGCGTTGACGTTGCCATCGCCGTTGAGATCACC
>JBBQCR010000221.1:0-6005 GCA_038318935.1 Phycisphaerales bacterium | reverse complement strand
GGCCGAATCGCTGGCCGAACACAGCGCCGTGATGGCGGCGATTGCCGCACGGGATGCGCCGCAGGCCGCCCGCTTGATGCGCGCCCACTTTGACAACGGGCTGGACGCAGCATCGGCCTGAGCACAAAAGGACCTGATCACGACAAAGTATAACGCGTGGCGTTATTAGCGCAAGACGTTATGCGGCTTGGATGCGACATGGTCGGGAGAATAGCGCCAGCGGCACTGAGTTCGTGCTGGTTTTCCCCTACCTGGCCCCCCAAAACGGGCCCGAACGGCACGTTTGGTAGACTGGGGGTCTGTTCCAACCGCAAGGAGTGATTCCCCATGGCTGCCACAGCCAGCGACATCCAGATGAGTGAAGAGACCGAAAAAGCGCTCGGTGAAGCGTCGCACTTTCTCCAGCGCAGCAGAGTGGAGATCGTGGGTGAGGCCGTACTGGCCTACATCGAAGCCCAGCGGGCGGACGTTAATGCCGAGATTCGGGCGGGGTTGGGGCTCGCGGGTTAGGTTTCGATACGCGGCCGTTGGCCGCTACTCAACCGGCGAACAACTGCCCGCCGACCGAGACGGTCGTCGGCGCTGGCGTCGCGGCGAAGGCCAGAAATGGCCTTCGCTCATAGCTCCAGCGCGCTCAACCGGCGGGAGCTCCCTCACAGGCCGACTAGAGGGGCCGCAATCCGCTGATTGGTGACCCGACACTCCATCGCACCTGAACGGTTCTAGCCTCGGGCGATGATCACCGAGGTCACGCCCAGCCCTTCTGTACCGGCGTCGTGATTTGTGTATTACGATATTGAGCTAGGAATCCACTCTTCGGCCCTCAAACATGGCATCTCGGTCGACGACGCGATCCTCGCCGCAACTCAATACGTTGTCATCGCGGAACTTGCCGAAGACCGAGAACTGAGGCTCGGATTCGACTCGTCCGGCAGACTCCTCGAGACGGTTGTGGTCGTTCTCAGCAAGGGGCCACAGGTCGTGATTCACGCGATGCCCGCGCGGCGAAAGTTCCTAAAGCTACTGAAAGGGAGGCAGACATGACACACGTTACAGTCAACGGAGTCCCGATCGAAGGCGCCACCGTCGGCGGAGTTCCCGTAACCGACGCCCTGCTCCAAGAGTGGGCGGACGAAGCTGAGCGCGGTTACGACGTGTCGCGGCTCAAGTTTCGAGGTCGGCCGCCGATGGGTGACGAGCCCGCCAAGGTGACGACCCTGCGGCTGGAGCCGAGTCTGGATGCTGCGCTGCGCGAGCGTGCACAGAGGGACCACCAGTCGCGCAGCGAAGTCATTCGTGCAGCTTTGCGGGCTTGGCTGGGTGCGGCGTAGGCCGGGGGTTTCGATACGCGGCCTTTGGCATCCGCCGACCGAGACGGTCGTCGGCGCTGGCGTCGCGGCGAAGGCCAGAAGTAGCCTTCGCTCATAGCTCCAGCGCGCTCAACTAGCGAACGGGCGGGTTTCGATACGCCCGCTCCGCGGGCTACTCAACCAGCGGACTATCCGAGAACGTTGACCGCGAGCCCGCCCGAGGCTGCGGTCAGTCGCGCGTCGTTCGTCCACAACGCGTCGCATCCGCTCAGCTGGGCTCCAGCGAGGTGCAGTGCGTCGGCGGTGCGCAGTGAATGGCGCGCGCGAAGCTCGGCCGCGCGCATGAACTCGGGCAACCCGAGCGGCAGCATGTCGCAGCGAGCGAAGACCCTCGTGAACCTGTCGCGCGCCGCGAGATTGTCACCCTTGAGCGGGCCCACCAGGCACTCCATGACGACAAGGGGCGAGATCGACATCCTGAGTTCGGGGTCATTGAGGCGCGTTCTGACGGCATCGCCGCGACTGCTCTGATCCTCAACCGCGTAGATGAGCATGCAGCTGTCGAGGTAGATCAGTCCCATGAATCGCGTTCGAGCTCGATCTGCTCGTCCAGTTCTTCGGATGTTCGGGATGCGCCAGCGGGAAGAGGATGCGCCGCAAGCCAGCCGATCATTGCGGCACCGGTGTGCTCGGTGGCATCCTCGATCGGAACAATCCGCACCACCGGCTTGCCGCGCTTGGCGATGATGACTTCTTCGCCGTTGGTCGCCGCCGTGATGAGCTGAGAGAGGCGGTTGCGTGCTTCGAGGATGTTGACGGGTTCCATCGTGCCGCGGCTCCCTTCGATCTGGCGTTGTTTGTGGCTAGGTTGAGTGTACATCGTGCCAGTATGGCGGTCTCGATACGCCGCTTCTACTCGACCGGCTTGGGGATTACACGACTCTCCACAGAAGCCCGCGCACCCCGCCGACCACGAGCCGGCACGCCGCAAGCTCGTGTCATGACTGACGCGATGAAAACACAATCCGACTCTGAGCTTCTCGGGATGATCCCGGAGCTCGCCGGTTACACCGCGACCAACAGCCTCGTGTGCATCGCCATGAATGGGCTGCACAGCTACACACCGTTTCGTCTCGACCTGCCGCGCCGCAAGCTTCGGGCCGACTGGCGAGCGCTCGCCTCGGAGGCTATCGGCATCCTGGCCCACCTGCGCCAGATCAATCAGGTCGTGATCGCGATCTACACAGACGAATCGTTCGCCGCCCACAACGGCTTGCCGTGGCGCGAGTTCAACCTGGCCCTCGCCGAACGGGTGCATCAGCAGGGGTATCACTTCTTGGGCTTCTTCTGCGTCGCGTCCGACGGATGGGCCGACTACTTCGATCGCGACTACCCGCGGGAGGGGCACGCGCTTGGCGACATTCCCGTCGCAGTGTACGAGTGAGTATTACTAAGCGCAGTAAGACTAAACTTGGCCGCATGCGCATCACGTCCAAGGGGCAAGTGACGATCCCCCAGAAAATCCGGGATCGCTACGGGCTCATGCCCGAAACCGAGATCGAGATTGTCGACGTGAACGGTCAGATCGTGCTGCGAAGGGCCGAGCCTCAGAACAAGGATCGCGCCCAGCTGTTCGTCGAGAGCCTCCGAGGCGCGGGGCACAGCACCATGAACGCCGACGAAATCATTGCGATGATGCGTGGCTACGACACCTGACATTCGGGTTGGCGACGCATTCCTGATCGACTCCAACGTGTTGATCGACATCATGTGGGGCGAGAGTGCCTGGGGCCAGTGGTCCGAAGAAGTGCTGGCCACCTGCCTGCGGTGCGGCCCCGCATTCATCAACCCCATCATCTACTCGGAGATCTCGGTGCGGTTCACTGATCCGCGCGAACTGGATCAGCTCGTGTCCGCGCAACTCAAACAGTTGCCGATTCCCTACCCAGCCGCATTCCTCGCCGCGAAAGCACATCAGGCATATCGCCGCAGAGGAGGGAATCGCCTCAGCACTCTCTCCGACTTCTTCATCGGGGCGCACGCCCTCGTCGAGGGATTGACGGTCGTCACGCGGGATGCTCGGCGCTATCGGGACGCGTTCCCGGATGTGCGGGTGGTTGCGCCGTAGGGTCGCAGGTTTCGATACGCGCTTCGCGCTACTCAACCAGCGTTCCGGTTGGTTGAGTAGGCCGCAGGCCGTATCGAAACCCGGACCCGCGGTGGGTTTCGATACGCGCTTCGCGCTACTCAACCAGCGGGACGTTCGTTGGTTGAGTAGGCCGCAGGCCGTATCGAAACCCGGGCGGGAGGGGGTTTCGATACGCGGCCTTTGGCCGCTACTCAACCAACGAAGAGCCCTACTTCTTGGCGGCCGTGTGGCTGCGCCAGTTTCCGTCGGCAATCACGGGATGCTTCTTCGCCATGTCCTCCTGGTAGAGCACACCCGGCACAACGCGGCCATCCGCGAGTTCGACCGGGCCGCGGTACAGGCCGGCCGGCTCGCTCTCGACGACCTTCAGCAGAACATCCAGCGGCAGCGTGTACAGCTCACCCGAGACGGCGACGCCATCCGCAGCCACCTCGTACATGCCGGGGTGAGCGCCTGCGATGTCGTGCATCCGATACTTGGGTGCTGTCTTCATCTCAGCGATAAACTCGGCGCCCTGCAGGTTGCCGTGCAGACCGAGGCCGCGCATGAGTGTTCCGTTGACGAAGAGCAGGTCATCCTGAAGCACGACCGACTTGTCTTTGCGCGCGGCCCAGCCGAAGGCAAGCAGCAGTAGAGCCAAGAACACGTAGCCGAGCGAGACGCCGGGCGAGGCGTTGAGTCCGACCTGAACGGCGTTGATCAGTCCGAAGAACGACAGCACGGCACAGATTCCCGCGGTCATCGCCGCCGCGTAGAGGCGCCGATCGATCACGAACACCGTGATCGCACCGAGCAGCACGCCCGCGAGCACGGCACCCGAGCCGAACAGTCTCAGCCCCTCGTAGATCACGCCGTTGCCCGCGAGTTTGTCGAAACCGACATCAGCCGCGTTGGTGCCAGCAGCACCGAGCGCATTATCAATCAGCCCGGATGCCCACTGCGCAAGACTCGGCAGCATCGCGAAGATGATCGCCGGGGCGTAGCGCAGCGCGCTCACGTTCGTCGCCTGCGAGCCGATCACGAGACCGATGTACAGCAGAATCGGAACCAATGCTTGCAGCGGGAATATCGCGAGGAACACACCGACGAGACCTGAGAAGCAGACGATCGCCACGACGATACCGGTGACCAGCGAGTAGCCGATGCGGCCACCGACCTTCTTCCAGCCTGGGTGACCGATGTAGACGGCCGGCGGGAACGGCGAACCAAGGAACGCACCGATGATCGCGCCCAGACCGTCAGCGGTCAGGATCGCTCGCGCCGAATACCGGTCGCCTGCCGCGGCCGCCGACTCCACGTTCGTCATCGCCTCGGTGAAGTTGTAGATACCGAGCGGGATGGCGGTGGCCAGCAGTGGTGCGATGTCTTGCAGGCCCGCGAGAACCTCGCCACCCGGAATCGGCAGGTACAGCCCGATCGTCGACATCGACTCGGCGACGGCGCTGGGCTTGAGGATGTCTGACCAGCCAGCCAGCACCGCAATCCACGCGATCACTGTTCCCGCGATCACGGCGACCAGGCCCACCGGGGCGTTGAACGGCATCTTCCTGAGGCCGAGCCAGCCGACGAGGATGAAGCCGAAGGTTACGAACGCGATCCAGGGTGCCTCCCACATCTGGGCGGCCGGGCTCATCGAGATGAACGTGATCGAGATACCGGCCAGGGCACCGAGCATCGCGGCGCGCGGAGTCCACTTGCGGATCCACGGTCCGAATACAGCGCCGAGCAGGATGATCAGACCGACGATGAGGGCCCACGCGAGCCCCGCATGCCACGCCTTGAGCGCGTCACCGGACTGCAGGTACACCGGCAGCATGACGACGAGCACGACGATGAACATGTGCGGAACGCTCGGTCCGTAGGGGAGCGCCGCGACATCCGTTCGGTTCTCGCGCTTGGCAAGTCGCCTGGCGAGAATCGCGTACCAGATGTTGCCGAGCGGCAAGGCGATGCCCAGCGCCGGCAGGATGCGTCCGAAAACGACGTCGTTGGGCATTTGGATGACGGCCAAACAGAGGCCGGAGAGAACGATCACATTCAACAGAACGTTGGTACCGAGCCCGAACAGCCCGTTCCAGTCGCCCTTGACCCACCACTTGATCTGCACCGGTGCAGAAGTGGTGGTCGCGGTAGTGCTACTCATTTCTTTGCTCCAATCGGGGTTTGTCGCTTGTTGTTTCAGGTTGCCGAACCGACGGCGTCAATGAGACTCGTCGACGTACCGACCCAGCCGACGATTCCGCCCTGGGCCTTGAACATGTTGAGCGCCGAGTCGTAGAACTCCTTGAAGTACGAGCCGGTGCAGTCAGACAGGATGAGACATTCGAAACCGCGGTCGTTCGCCTCGCGGGCGGTCGACTGCACGCACACCTCGGTGGTGACGCCCGTGATGATGAGCTGCGTGATGGCTTTCGCCCGCAGGATCGTCTCGAGGTCGGTTCCGTAGAACGCGCCCTTGCCGGGCTTGTCGAGGATGACCTCGCCTTCGATGGGCGCGAGCTCGGGAATGATCTCGTGGCCGGCGGAGCCTCGGGTGAGCAGGCGCC
>JBBQCR010000220.1:0-6079 GCA_038318935.1 Phycisphaerales bacterium | reverse complement strand
ACCCTGCAGGAAGTCGCACACCATCACCGTCACTTGACCACCGAGGAAGACGAAGGTGACCGCCGTGGTAAGCAGGATCCCCATCACCCAAGGGAACGAATCTTCCGGAAGCCCAGTCAACGCGATGAGAAAACGAGCTGTAACCGCGGGAAAGATCGCGTAGTTGAGCACTCCGGCAAGAAACGCGACGACACCGC
Organism: Phycisphaerales bacterium; assembly: GCA_038318935.1. Lineage (GTDB taxonomy): Bacteria > Planctomycetota > Phycisphaerae > Phycisphaerales > SM1A02 > JAEUIT01. Next base: position 5,882 of record JBBQCR010000220.1, on the reverse strand, counting down.
AGAAGATGCGGAATCGTTGGCTGTAGCGACTCTCAAGAAACTGCGCCAGTGTGAGTGCCCGCGTCTCGCGAAAGCGATAGATGACCCAACCTGTGATCGCCACCAGGATCATGACCGGGTTCTCGATGAAGCCCCACCAGATCGAGGTGAATCCGGCGTCGTAGTACTGCTGGAAGAACCAGACCAGCGTGATGACTCCGACCTGCGAGGCGGCGTGCGACAGGCAGAGGAGGTAGCGGCCCGCGCAGCGATTGCCGACAAGGAAGCCCGCGACGCTGCGCCCGTACTGTCGCGCATGAATCGCAAAGCCCAGGAGGATCGCGAAAAAGACGCCGGGGATCGCCCAATCGAGGATGGTCATCGGTCACGCACCAGGAAGCTCACGATCTGGAAGGGGCGGATCTCGAATCGGGACTCCGACTTCCTGCGATCGTGGACGAAACCGGTGGGAGGACCTGGATCGGATTCCATGCTCCCTCCCATCTCAGAGATAGCCGCAAACGGCCGTTCCAAGAGATCGACGGGCACGACCGACGTCGTCGCCTCACTCCATCGCACGCACACCTCGCCTCGACCTCCACGTGTTTCGACAAGTCGCAGGATCCGTGATCGACCGGTCTCTGACGGTTTCCACGCGGCGATCTGCAGCGCGACGTTGTGCGACGCACTGACACGGAACGGCGCGAAGGAGCCGTGAAGCGCACCGCGCCGACCTGCCGTTAAACGCGTCGCTCGCAGCGGCTCGCGCAAGGCTTCCGCTTCAGAATCAACGCCCGCAGCCCGCCAATCGCCATCGTGCGGCATGAGGGCGTACGTGAAGGAGTGTTCGCCGCGATCGGCGCTGGAGTCGGGAAAGCAAGGGCTGCGAAGGAGCGAGAGTCCGAGCACGCTACCGATGGCTGAACGTCCATACTTCCCGTCGTCAAGAACCGCGAGCCCGAATCCAGGCTCGCTTAGATCCATCCATGCGTGACCAGGCACCTCAAACCGTGCCTCGTCCCAGGACGTGTTGCGATGCGTGGACCGTTCGAGAACACCGAACTGCGTTCCAAAGGTAGCGGTCCGTGTTCGCACGTTCACCGGGAACAGGGCCCGGAGCATGGTGCGCTCCTCCTGCCAATCGACAAACGTGCGCACATCAAGGCGACGTGATCCTGCGTCGAGGCGGTAGGTCTGGGTCAGGTGGCTCGCTCGCCCGATGCGACGGGTCACACGCACCTCGGACCGCAGTGGATGCGCTGTGACGATCTCGACGTCGGCAGGCCCGTCGATCGGTATGCCTCGTTCCATGTAGTCCCGATCGACGTCCCACGCTTCCCATCGTCGCGGTCGATCGTCGTAGAGCCACAGTTGATTGAGCGCCTGCGGCTGGCCTCGCTCGTCACGAGCGTTCGCGCTGCGAAGCGTGCCGTGCGCCCGAAGCTCCGCGATGCGACCGGCACCGTCGATCGTGGCATCGATCCATGCGTTCTGAAGAGTCACGCCTCCCGCGACACCTCTTGCCGTGCGCTTGAGGCGTTTTACTTCCACGGGAGGCCCCGGGAGCGGATCCGCGCCGCCATCCACGATCTCGAATCCGAGCGCTGGCACAGCGTCTACAGCGAACAGACGACCATCCAACTCCACGACACCGCCACGATCGGTCGATGCTGGATTCCGCACCAGTAGTGGTGCAGTCATCTCGCGCGTGTCGCAGTGCATCGAAAGCGTCGCAAGAAGCGAGTCGCGGGCCACGCCTCCCTCGTTTGCAACCCGTTCGTGATCCGTGCGGGCGTCCTCGTAGACCGCGGCGATGGACGAGCCTGGAAGGATGTCATGAAACTGATTGAGAAGCACCAGCTTCCAGAGCGGGTCGAGCCATGCGCGAGTTCCGTCGCGCAGTCGGGCATGCTCCTTCGGTAACGAGCAGACGGTCGCTTCCACGTCGCGCAGCAAACTCTCGGCGAGTCGGTTCTGTCGCTTGATCCACGCCTGGCTTGTGTAGGTACCGCGATGAAGTTCGAGATAGAGTTCGCCGTCCCAGGCATGCACGTCGCGCCCGTGCGCACGCAATTCCGCCCGACCATCGTGCAGGCGCTGGCAGAATTGATGCACCGAGTGCTGTTCGAACGCCGGGAGCCCTTCGCAGCGCGACGCCGCGTTGGCTCGCTCGATCTGCTGGGCGGTCGGGCCGCCACCGCCATCGCCGAATCCGTAGGGCTGCAACCATGTTGGAATCGCACGACCGGCAAAGCTCTGCCCGTCCTGCGCCACCAGCATGCGCTCGCCGTACAGCATGTCCGCAGGCTCAATCGAAGAGTTGTAGTTGTGGCCAGGCGTGAGATGGGTGAGCACCTCGGTGCCGTCCAGACCGCACCAGCGAAAGGTGACGTGCGGAAATCGATTCGACTCGCACCAACTCATCTTGTTGGTGATGAAGGTGTCGAGCCCTGCAAGTCGCGCGATCTGCGGAAGACACGGCGGAAAGCCGAAGGTGTCGGGCAGGTACAGCATGCGCTGCGGCGCCGCGGCGCCGAATCGCTTCGCCCAGTAGCCGATGCCATGCAGGATCTGACGCACGAAGCTCTCGCCCGACGGACACGTGCAGTCCGGCTCGATCCACATTGCCCCCGTCGGCTCGAAGCGCCCAGAGCGCACACGCCGCGTGATCTCGGCGAAGAGCTTTGGTGAATCCTCTTCGACCCAGGCATACTGCTGCGCCTGCGAGCAGATGAAGTGGAAGGCATCGAAGCGGTCGATGAGTCGGAGTACGCTCGCGAAAGTACGGAGGCACTTGCGTCGCGTCTCGCAGACCGGCCAGAGCCACGCCGTATCGATATGGGCGTGTCCAACGGCAACACACACGGTCGATGTCGGAGTGCCTGCACCCCGGATCAGTCCATCAAGGCAGTTGGTCTCGGCCCGCATGCCGCGCCGCGGATCGCCCGAGGCGATGCGCTTCAGCATGTCTCTCATGCCGTCGTTGATCGCGATTGCCCGCGGACTGTCGGCAGGGAGGACCAGAAGCGTCTTGCGCAGGAAGTCCCACCGTTCGGCGAAACGCCAGCAGACATCGTCAACGACGACCAGCTCGCAGGACTCGAGTCGTCCGGGTTTCGCTTCCTTCCACTTGGCGTGCAGTTCCGCGTGATCCCACCAGAACGTCGAGATCCCCAGCGGCAAGTTGCAGGCCGCCTCGATCAGAAGGTCGACCGACTCTCCGGCCTTGGCCTTGGGCCACACGGTCGCAAGGTCGCGGTAGGGATCAAATCCCTGAAACGGTCGTCCGTCCAGCCAGAGCGTGGCTTCCGTGCCGGAGGAGAATCGAAGAGCCACCTGCTGCCCGGCCATCGCGGCGGGAATCCGGCCTCGTACCCGGAACCAGGCCGTGGACCAGACCGGACCCCAGCGGTAGCCCAACGCAACAGGGCGGAACACGTCCTTCCCCGAACGCCTGCGGCCGGGAGGCGGGCGCTGAGAAGTCGAAGCGATGGCATTAGCCGAAGGATGTGACCCCGCCGCGGGATGCCAGACCGACACGTCGAGCGGCGCCCTTGCCAGCGTGACCGCGGGCAGAAGCACATCGTCGCGAAAAGTCTCGAGTCCCAGGGCAGAGTACTGCAGTGGTGGCAGCACGCGCGGAGTGTAGCGAATGCCTGCTTCGGACCGAGAACCCGCGGTCGAAGGGCGGGTAGAAGGGCTTGCCTGATTTCCACCTTCCGCGCATCGCGGCGACGGTTGGCGATCGACCTCGGCATCTGACGCCGGGCTCTCACGACACGTTTCGCTCATGACGAACTTCGACGACCAGATCCTCCTTGCCGCAGCCCAGATCGGCGACCGGCAGGCGCTTGAGCGGCTTTGGGAGAGGCATCGGCGCTGGATTGCCGCGGTGCTGCTGCTCCACAAGCCCCGCGACGCCGACCTTGAGGATCTCCTTCAGGAAGTTGCGGCGACGCTCGTCGCGAGAGTCGACACGCTGCGGGATCCCGAGACCTTTCCGGGTTGGCTCCGCAGCGTGGCGTTGAACGCGGCCCGCATGGCCGCACGCGGCACCCGCCGTCGAAACGCGGCGGTGGACCGATTCACGCGCGGCGAAGCGGTTGATCGAGCCAGCGAACGCTCGACCGCGAGCATCCCCGACCGACGCGGCGGCGCAACCAAGGACGCCGCCGATCGACTCAGAGCACGCCTTGCCGCGCTTCCTGCCGGATACTCCGAGCCGCTTCTGCTTCGGCTCGTTCACGATCTCTCGTACGCCCACATCGCGCAAGTGATGGATCTGCCCGAGACCACCGTCGAGAACCGCATCGTCCGCGGCCGTCGCATGCTTCGGGAACAAGCGGTCACTGACTTGGGTATCAGCAACCCCGACGAGCTCTGGGGCTGACCTTCGACTGCGACTCGCCTTCCTCTCACCAATCGACTCCCCATGACCGAGCACCGCATCGACATCCTCATCAGCCGCATCGTCGACCGGTTCGAGACCCCCGACGAGTGGAACGAGTTCCGCAGCGTCGCAGCGACCGAACCGAGTGCGTGGGAACTGCTCGCCGAAGCACAACGTGACAACGATCGATTGCAGCGTCTCGCGCTGGAGGCGACGGCGTTCGCCGAGCGTGTGCATCTCCCGATCGGCAGCGATTCGCCTCGCTCTTTCGCACTTCGCCGAGCGTTTTCCGCGGGCGCCGGATGGGCTGCGGCCGCTGCGATCATCGTGGCCTGGGTCGCAACCGGACCGCTGGGCGGGAATCGCACGAATCCTGTTCAGACCGCCGGACTTCTGCCCAGCGCCGATGCTGCATGGAAGCAATACCTCGATCAGGGACAGCACGAAGGCATCGTCGTCGCGGAAGTCGAACCCAAAATGCTCCTCGATACCAAGGCTCTTCCCGACGGTAGCTTCGAGGTTGTCTTCGTACGTCAGATCATCGAACGTCGTCAGGTCCCGATTCTTGTTCGGCCCACCGGCAGCGACGAACAAGGCAACGCAACGCCTGCGCTGGTGCGCCCGACGCGCCGCAGTGCCGAGTGACAGCTTCAGCAGCTCATCGAACACCAGAATTCTCCCGCACACTCTTCGACTACGGACCCATTGAGGAATTCACTGATGCAACACCCCTTCATTCGAACACTGGCGACAACCGGCCTCCTCGCCGCAGCCTGCGCGACCTTTCCGCTGAGCGCCGCACCGCAGACCTCCAACTCATCAAGCTCGAGTTCTTCCTCGGGTGGCCGGCAATCGTCGGAAAGCACATCCACAATCTCCATCAACGACGGCGACCTGAGCGCCGTAATCACCAAGACTGTCAAGGTGACGACCGGCGCCGATGGCAACGAGAATCGCGACGAATCAACTACCACGAAAGTGACGATTGCAGGCAAGGAAGTCCCTGCAGAACGACTTCGCCGCACCGGTGATTCGTTGCAGATCCTCGACGAGAAGGGTGCCGTCATGCGCACGATCGCCCTTCCCGAGTCATCGATGATCGCTCGCGCGACGATTGATGCCAAGGGCTCGATGAACTCCGCAAGCAGCGGCAGCCGGAGTCGCTCGGGAGGCAAGGCCAGCGCTCAGAGCCGGTCCTCCAGCGGCAAGTCCGGACAGAAGTCTGCGGCGATCGCTGCAGACGACGCAAACGTCAATCAGATCGTCGTCCTTGGACCCGATGGCTCGCCCCAGACGATCGACATCACACAAACGATGGACGCCCCGAAGGTGATGCTCGGAATCACGATGGACAAACCTGAGCCGTCGCTCGCCAAGCAGCTCAACGTGAATGCCGACGAGGCCACGTTCGTCCTCAACGTCACGCCGGAGCTGCCTGCGGCGAAGAGCGGACTACAGAAGTTTGACGTCATTGTTTCGGTTGACGGCAAGAAGCCGTCGGACCCTGACAATA
>JBBQCR010000219.1:0-6094 GCA_038318935.1 Phycisphaerales bacterium | reverse complement strand
CTTTCTTTCGCGCAAGATGGCATTAGAGAAATAAAATGGCTCGACGGCGCAGACGGTGGCGGAGCGGCATGGGATCGGAACGGGGCTGATCTACACGTGGCGCAAGCAGATGCTGCGCGCGGCGATGACGGGCTTTGCCGCGGTCGAGATCAAGCCGGACGTCCCGGCCGCCTTGTCGGGGCCGGTCCAGGACACCGTGTCCCCGCCATCCTCGCCGCCTGTTGCCGCATCGCGTGCGATGCCCGGCGGGATCGAAGTCGAGTTTCCGCCCGAGGTGCGGCTTCGCTTCGGCTCCGACGTGGACGGCGCGGCGTTGCAGCGCATTCTGGCGGCGCTGGCCGCGCCATGATGCTGCCTCCGGCCACCCGGGTGTATCTGGCGTGCGGGTTCACCGACATGCGCCGCGGCTTCGATGGGCGGCGCGGCCGTCCTGGCAGATGTCGATATCAATGTCGGGGTACTCGCTGCGATCAGGATCCGTGAATCGCTCAAACAGCAGCCCGTACCGGTCGGGACACGCGTTCGAAAGCCCGAGGACGTAGCCCACCATCGTTCCGACACCTGAACCGCGGGCGTTCGCCGGGATTCCTCGCTGCCGCGCCCAGTTGACGAAGTCCCAGACGATGAGGAAGTAGGCGGAAATGAGCTTGTCGGCGAGAATCGTCAACTCGCGCTCAGCGCGGGCGCGAATCTGCGGCGTGATGCCGCCCGGACCGTACCGCCAAACGAGCCCCGCTTCAGCCAAGTCGCGCAGCGCCCGATCGCAGCCCTCCTTCAATTCCTCGGGCGACTCGGTGTCGCTCGTCGAGTCGAACGGCAGAAGCTCAATGGTCGCGCAGTAGCGCTTGAACCATTCCGTGAGATCGGCGCCATCCTTTGCCGGGTCGTAGTGCGGCGGCTTGCCGCTGTCGGTGCCGCTGCGCCGCACCTTCACGACCGGCGCGAAGTTCTGTCCGGACTTCAGTTCGACGTTGCAGCGCCGGGCGATCAGGGCCGCGTTGCGGACCGCATCGGGCTCGTCGCGGAAGAGCTCCGCCATCTCTTCCGGACTCTTCACGTAAATCGCTTCCGGATACTTCAGGCGATCCGGGGCGTCCTTGGTCTTCGACATGCTGATGCAGCACAGCGTGTCGTGAATATCGTGGTCTTCCTTGCGGAGAAAGTGGGCGTCGTTGTCGCACACCAGCGGAAGGTCGAGTTCCTTCGCCAGCTTCTTCAGCCACGGATTGATCGCTTCCTGCTCCGGCACATGCCGCTGGAGTTCGACATAGAAGCGCGGCTCGCCCTTCTCGTTGGGCGTGAATGTCTTGGCGTGCCAACGAGCCTCGTCGAGCGCCAGCTCCCAATGCTTGCGGTCGTTGGAGCGGACCAAATTAGTCAGGTGCACAGCGATCGAGCTGCCCAGGTGACCGTTGATCGCGATGATTCCGTCGTGCCACTGGCTGAGCGTGGATTTGTCCATCCGCGGCCGGTAGTAGAAGCCGTTGATGAAGGAATCGCTCGACAGTTTCAGCAGGTTCTTCCAACCAATCAGATTCTCCGCCAACAGCACGAGGTGATGACCACCGTCCATCACACCGGTGTGCGTGCGATCGCGACGATCGCCAGGCTTTCCCTCGCGATCGGGAGCGACGTACGCCTCGATGCCGAGGATCGCCTTCACACCCGAGCCCTTGGCCTTGGTGTAGAACTCCATCGCACCGAAAAGGTTTCCGTGGTCGGTCACCGCGACGGCGTCCATCCCGAGTTCCTTCACCCGCTTCAGCAATCGATCGATGCGATTGCCGCCGTCCAGCAGCGAGTACTCGGTATGCAGGTGCAAGTGGGCGAAGATCGCCGGCCGCGCGTCGCTCGCGTCGCCGCTTGTGCCCGGTTCGGTCGTGGTTGCAGATCCGTCTGCCATCCTTCAGCTCCTGCGTCGCGTTCGTTCGTCCGAAGTCGCAATCGTACCGCTGACTCGCCAGCGAAAGTCCGCGAGGCGGATCCCTATACTCGTCGCCATGACGACCGAGTCGCCGTTTCGATCGACCGCCGCCCGCGCTGCTTCGGCAGCCGCTCCCGCGACCATGTGGTGGCGGACACGCGTGGCGTCGGGTGCGACACGGGGCGGTGCGGCTGGAGTCGCCTGGATGCTCTTGGCGATCCTTCTGGCTGTTCCGCTCCTCTTGATCCTGCTCGTGGTGATCCTCGGGATCGTCGCCTTGGCGTTGGCAGCGTTCCTCGTCGCGGTGGTGCGCGGACTTCTGACCCGCGGTCACCGTTCTACGACGCGGGCAAACGATGGACGCGAGAACGTCCGCGTCGTCCGCACTCGGTCATGATCGATCAGCTCTCGGCGGCCAGCGCCGATCGAAGCTCGAGCGTTCGGCGCCCGGGCTGGCCGTTGCCAATCTTCGTGCGTTCGACCGAGACGACCGGAAGCACGCCCCACGATGCATTGGTGAGAAAGACCTCGTCTGCAGCGAGGACGTCGTCAATGGTGAGCATCCGTCGTTCAAGATCGAGATCGAGCGCATCCGCGAGATCGATTACGGCCTGTCGCGTGATCCCGGGAAGAACCGGCGCGGGCAGCGCCGCTTCGCGTTCCTCACCCCGAGCGAAGGGCGTCAGCAGGGTCCCGTCACGCACCAGGAAAACGTTTGACACGCAGCCGCAAGCCAGATGGTTGCTCACCGAAAACCACAGCGATTCACTTGCGCCCGCGCCTCCGGCTGCCTGCAGCGCTGAGAGTCGCGGCCAGTACCACAGCGTCTTGTGGCTCGCCATCGGATCGAGCGGATTCACACGCCCGTCGGCGATCGTCACCTTCACACCTTTGGAAAAAAGTTCCTGCGGATACTGCGTCGGTGGTTGAGCGACGATCAGAATCGTGGGGTCGTGCGTGGCCCGGGTGCCGCTGGTCTGCAGGAGGTTGAGATCCCCGCCGGTGACGGTGAGTCGCACGCGGGCATCACGAAGTCCGTTCCGCACAACGGTCTGATGCACCGCCTCGGCGAGCGGCTCGACGCGCAGGCTCTCGGTGAGTCGGAGTTCGCTCGCCGATCGCTTCAGACGCTCCAGATGTTCGATGACGCGGACGCCATGTCCGTCGCGGACCTGCATGGTCTCGAAAAGTCCGACTCCATGCTGAAATCCGGCGTCAAAGGCGGAGATGCGAGCTTCTTCGCGGGCGACGAACGACCCATTCAACCATACTTCCATCGCAACTCCGATCGAGGGTGATCGCCATCAGGAACCGGGTTCAAAGACCCCGACGATCGCCATGCGTGTGGGATCGGAATCGTATCGGCAGCGAAGGCCGACGGCCGCCAAGCCCTTGACGCGCAGCATCACAACATGCGATGCGGCGCCGTCGGGCGCCGGTCCGCCGTCACCGTCGCGCACCTCTATCTCGATGGCCTCGCCTGGTTGCATCACAGTCTGTAGTCGACGCTGCAGCTCAGTCATGATCAGTCGATCGGTCGAACCGGTCGGGCCGCCTCCGAGCACGCTGGAGACGAACGCGCCGACCGAGGAACGCTGCACGTCCGTTCCTCGCCGCGAGAAAAACATGATGGCCGCTGCAATCACGACGATTGCAATCGGAAAGAGCAGTCGCCGCAGAAGCAGTCGCATGCGTGAAAGTCTAGCATTACACTCTGTCCAGATGAGCGAACCCACCACGGCGACGACGGACCGTGATCCAGTCGTCGGCAAGCTCGACGCGGATCGATTGTGTGCGCGGTGCCTTCAGCAACTCGCGGGGACAACCGTCTATCGCGAGCCGCGGCTGGGCATCCTCTACCTGCGATGCACCGAGTGCGGGACCGCAGCTCCTGTCACGGAGTATCCGGCAAGCTGGCGATGGATGCGGCGATTTGGCGTCATTGTCGCGGCGCTCGTACTCCTCCTCTGTTTCGTTCTGCTTGTCGCCGATGTCTTTGCGAACAGTTCCTGCACATACATGGCGGGCTGGGAGTCGATTCGCGACTTTGCCGATCAATTGACGCAAGCGGGCGTGAAGATCGATTCTCAGGCGACGTGGCGAGCGCCCCCGCAGTTCATCGCCGACACCGCCAGCATCGAGGCGATAGGGACCGATCCGACGTTGTGGAGAGCCGCATGGCGAGCTGTGCTCTTCAATGCGATTCCTGGAGTCATCGCCTCGATCTTGTCCGGCATCGTGTGGTCGCTGCTTCTTCTGCATCGGCGACTGGCGGTGGCCCTGCTCTGGCAGATCGTCCCAATGGTCTTGGCGTGCCTCGTTGTTGCGATCATCTTCCTCGTGCAGATGCCGTCCGCACAGAACACCATGACCTATGCGGATCTGGCCTATTGGCACTTCGGATTGCCGTTCACGCTGTTCTCGATCGCCACCAGCGCGGCGGCCAGGATCGTCGCGGTGATAGCGACACGGCCGCTCGCTCGACTTTCGTTGCGGGTTTTGATTCCTGTGAAGCTTCGAGGCGCGATCGCAAGTGTCTGGGCAAACGACGCTGTGCCGAGCTGACACTGGGCCCGAGCCGCAGAGAGAACTCACCCGGTCCGATCCGCACGCTTCGCAAGCTTGCTACGATCGACGCCCTTTCGGACTCCCGGGCACTCTGATGGCAATTGCGACGGTCCTCAATCTTCGTCATGGTTACGGCGGGCACCTGGTGCTCGACGGTGCGTCGCTGTCAATCAACGACGGCGAGAAGATCGGACTCGTCGGTCGCAACGGCTGCGGCAAGAGCACGCTAATGAAGGCGCTGGCAGGTGAGTTGAAACTCGACGAAGGCAACGTCCAGATCAACCGCGCGGCGAAAGTCGGATATCTCTCGCAGCATCCTCGCCTCGATCCGAGCAAGACCTTGCGCGAGGAGGCGGCGGGCGCGTTCGCGACGCTTGATCTGATGCATCGTGAGCTGGAGCAGGTCTTCGACGAGATGGCGACGGCCGAGGGCACGAAGCTCGAACAACTGTTCCGCAGGCAGGAAGAACTGGATGCCAAGATCAGCCGAGCCGGCGGATACGCCATCGACCACCGAATCGAGGCAACGCTGCATGGCTTGGATTTCACCGATGCGGAGTTTGCGACGCCCGTGTCGTCGCTCTCGGGCGGTCAAAAGGCTCGTCTGGGACTCGCGAAACTGTTGCTTGAGGAACCCGATCTTCTGCTCTTGGACGAGCCGACCAATCACCTTGACATCGACGGGCGCCGCTGGCTCGAGAACTTCCTGGCGGATGAGTACGGCGGCGCGGTCATCGTCGTCAGCCACGATCGATGGCTGCTCGACCGCGTGGTCACACGCATCGTCGAGATTGATCGCGGCTCGGTGCGCGAGTATCCCGGCAACTACGAGGCGTACGTTCGGCTTCGACGCGAACGACAGCTCAGCGAGGCTCGCGTCTTCGATAAGCAGCTCGACAAGATCCGAGCCGAGGAAGAGTACATCCGTCGTTACAAGGCGGGCCAGCGCGCCAAGCAGGCTCGCGGTCGCCAGACGCGACTCGAGCGCTACAAGCAGGACGAACTGGTCGAACGATCGGTCGAGCTCGACGTCATGGATCTCGATCTTCCGATTCCGCCGCGCGTTGGCGACATCGTCACCAGCGGTGAACATCTCTCGAAACGATTCGGCGATCGCAAGCTCTTCCACGACCTGACGCTGACCGTAAAGCCCGGCGATCGCATCGGCATCATCGGACCCAACGGCGCGGGAAAGACGACGCTCGTCCGGACCATGCTCGGCGACCTCGAACCGGATGGCGGAACGTTGCGGCGATCACCGCGACTCGCGGTCGGTTGGTTCCGACAAAACCAGGACCATCTCGATCTCACGCTGAAGGTGTGGGAGTACCTGCAATCGGTCATCATCGGCACCGACGGGACATCGAAGGCCAGCGAGCAGCAGGCTCGCGACCTGGCGGGTGCGTTCCTCTTTTCGGGTCGCGATCAGGACAAGGTGCTGCAGGTGCTGTCCGGCGGCGAGCGTGCCCGCGCAGTGCTGGCGGGTCTGGTGGCGAGCGCGAAGAATCTGCTGATCCTTGACGAACCGACGAACCATTTGGACATCCCCAGCGCGGAACGCCTCGAGCAGTCGCTTCTCAATTATGGCAGCGGCTCGGACGT
>JBBQCR010000218.1:0-6107 GCA_038318935.1 Phycisphaerales bacterium | reverse complement strand
GGACCGACCGGCCGCCCCGGCGTGGAGTCCGCTGCGAAGGGCGAGAAGCCGGCATCCAACAACGCGGACGGGCGCAAGCGACCGCGCAACGCCGGAGATTCCGTGCCCGCGGACACTGCGGCCGACGCCGCCGCACCCACGGCCGCGCCCTTGGCGGCCCCGGCGGCGGCGCCCAGCGCACAACCGACAAAGTGACCATCAGCTTTCGGCGGAGCCATCTGCTGTTGCAGCGTTTCGAAGTCCAGCTTCGCGACGATCTCTTCGCCGATCGGCTCGCGCAGCAGCACGCGTTCCCCTTCCGCGACGCCGTCCAGCACTTCGACTCGGAGCTCGCTTGCCCGTCCGAGCTTGACGAGTCGCTGGCCATAGCCTCCCGATTGCTGCACGTAGACGTAGGCGATCGGTCCCTGACGGAAGATTGCCTGGATCGGTACGGCGACGGCGTCGTTGACGCGATCAAGAAGAATCTCGGCCTTGCACCGCATCGACGGCTTCAGCCCGAGCGCGGGATCGACGTCGAGGGCCACACGCACGGTGTAATCGCGTCGATTCGGATCACGCCAACCGCCGCTTGCGGCGAGCACGCTGACGTTCTGCACCGTGCCCTTGACCGGCACGTTGGGCATGGCGTCGCTGAAGACCGTGACGACTTGTCCTGGCCTGATGCGCCCGGAGAGGGCTTCGCTGACCTTGAGGTTTGCGATCATCTGCGAGGTGTCGGGCAGGATGATCACCAGTTCGTTTGGCTTGCACTCCGTGCCGACCTGTGGAGGCTGGGCGTCACCGCCGCCGCGACCACCACCGCCACTGTCGATGCTCGTCGCGTAGACGATGAGGCCATCGCTGGGTGCTTCGACGGTGCAATAGGTGACCTGCAACTCGAGCTGCTTGAGTCGATCGGTCGCGCTTTCCAGCTTGAACTTCGCGCTCTCGACATCGGACTTCGACTTGACGATCTCGGCGTCGTTGCGCTGTTCGACGCGCTTCCGCTCAGCGACCGCCTGATCGACGTCGGAGTTCTTCTTTGCCTCGTCCTGCTTGTACTGGTACTGCTCGTAGACGATCTCATCGAGCACGGCCTGCTTGGCCTTGACCTCGGCTTCGATGGCGGCGATGCGGTCCTTCTCGAACTCGTCCTTGGAGATGAACTTCTGCTCGACGAGCTTCTTGCTCTCGATCGCGCGATCCTTGAGCCGCTCGAGGTTGATCTCGGCGGTTTCCTTGCCAAGGGCAAGCGTCTGCCGCTTGCTCACGACTTCGCCGTTCTCCCACGCAAGCAGCGCCAGCTTGGCCATCTGTACGGTGACGTCGGACTTCTCAAGCTCGCTGGCTCGCGTGTTCTCCTTGATGGAGAGTGTCTGCTGGGCGGCAATCACATCGCTGGATGCGGTGTTGACCTTGTCCTTCGCGTCCTTGATCTTGTCGCGGATCTCTTCCTCGGCGAGGCGCAGCAAGATGTCGCCCTTCTTGACCGACTTGCCTTCCGCCACGATCTCGGTGATCACCGAACGGCTCTCGAGTCGGTTGCGGACTTCAACCTGACGCATCGCGGCGAGTTCGCCCGCGACAGGAATCGCCATGTCGAAATCGGAGCGCTCCACCACATAGAGATCGGCGTTGCCAGCGGCCGGGCCCTCGGCGGACGAAGAGTCGCAGCCCTGCAGCAGCAACGTTGGCGCCGACATCACGCATAACGCGATCGGAAGCGCGGCGATTCGGCTGAGGAGGAGGATGGTGCGGCAGGTGCGGGGCATGGCGTTCTCGATTCGAGGCTGCTTTCGTTGCTGAATGTCGATGTTCACTTCAAGGCTGTTGGGCCGGGCTTGCAAGTCCTGGCGGCAGCATGAGATTACCGTCGTTGCTCACGCGCAACTGCCCGGTGGTCTCGAGGTACCGTAGGATCGCGACCTGCAGATCGCGCTTGGCCTGCTCCAGGTTGTCTTCCGCTTGCTGCAAATTATTCACTGCTTCCGTGCGATCGCGCGCCGTCGCGCGGTCGGGTGCCGCGTCGATCGCGTTCTGGCGGTTGAGCGAGGTCTCGACGTTTCGCTCTGAGATCAGGAGCGAGAACTGGGACTTCTCGATTGCCCGCACCGACTGGCGCGCCTCGATCGCGATCCGATCACGGAACTGTCGGAAGTTTCGCCGCTGCTGTTCCAGGCGGATCTGCGTCTGTCGATACACCGACTCTTCCGATGTGCGATCAAGCGGCATTGAGTAAGTGATGCCGGCAATGAAATCGGTCGCGTTGGGACGAAACTGAAGACCGCTGCGAGCTGTCTCTCCCCGGGTCGGGATATCCGCGTTGAGCGCGAGATTGAGGTCTCCCTGCAGCGCGTTCTTCGCGACGTCCACGTTTCGCCGGAAATCCTCGACCCGATCCGATTCCGTCTGCAGATCGAGCCGGAAGTCGAGTGCGAGCTTGACGGCCTCGTCCAGTGTCGCCGCGGGCATCGGGAGCTCCAAGGCCCTTGGAGCGATCCGCACCGGAGTGGTGGTGTCCATTCCGAGGCGCAACTTGAACAAGTCGACGGTGAGCCGATAGTTCTCCTTGAGCTGCGCCAAACGGTCGACCGCAAAGAGGGTGTTTTGCCGCGCGAGGTCGGCCTGAAACGGTTCGGTGCGCCCTGAATCGACCAGCGCGGAAGTGCGGCTTTCGACTTCACGGCTGCTCTGCACCTGTCGCTCGGCGTTGCCGATCTGCTGCTCCTGGAAGATGAGCTGCAGGTAGTTGGTGGCGAGATCGAAGTAGAAGCTGCGACGGAACTGCTGGAACGTCCGCGCCGCGTAGATGAGCTCGCGCCGGGCCTGGATCAACGGCTCTTGGGCTGTGAGGCCGGCGCCGCGCAGCAGCGGAATGTTGGCCGCGAGGATGATGTCCGCTGATTGCGAGTCTCCCGCGATCGCGTTATCGAGTTGCTCCGTCGCAGTGACCAGCACTCGAGCGGAAACGTCTCCTCCATAGGGGAGTCTCTGGGTGACGCCGAAGTTGTTCAGCGCCGTGATGGCGGTCGTGTATCGGCCGTTGTTGTCAGAGCTGCCGGTGAAGAGGGCGCTCGTCTCGTTGAAGAAGTTCGGTCCCCAACGATGCTCTTCGATGAGCAGCCGGAGCGCCGTGATGATGTACGACTCTTCAGCGGTCAGGTACTCGGAAGCGGTTAGTTGGGCTTGGCGGATCGCGTCTTCGAAGGTCAGAATCTGAGCCGTCGGATCGCCATCGGCCATCGCCGTAAAGCGGGCGATCACCTTCTCGGTGGTGGCGTCCTCGGGACTGCGTCTGGGAACCTCCAGAGAGTCGAGCGCCGGATTGGTCGTCAGCGGGGCGTTCTGGTTGGGCTGCGCTTTGGGGAAGGCCGAGCCCTCGTCGTACTTCGACGGGTCGTAGCGAGGTAGAGCTGTCGCGTCCCCGATCTGGTCGGCACTTCTGCGCAGGGCGTCATCGGTGTTCCGATCGACGGTGGCGAGCGAGTCGCAGCCACTGAGCATGGACAACAGCCCGCCGCCCAACATCAGAAAACACGGCAACGCGAAGCCCAACGGGGCCAATGCCGACAGCCCCCTCGATGCGACGCACGTGGCCGCGACGGGGCGCCGATCATTGGGATTGGGCTGCGAATGGAGGGTCATGCGATGGATCTGGCTCTACCGGCGTTCGGTCAGAGAGTTGCCCAACTTGTTCACGAGGTAGCGTGCCGCCTTCGTCGGTCCGCACGAATCGGACGCGAGACCTTTTCCCTGATTCTCATTTCTCCGTGCAGGAGGGCGTCCGGCGGCTTTGAAGGGGTGTCGGCTTTCTGCCACACTCACAGGTTCGTCA
Organism: Phycisphaerales bacterium; assembly: GCA_038318935.1. GTDB lineage: Bacteria > Planctomycetota > Phycisphaerae > Phycisphaerales > SM1A02 > JAEUIT01. Next base: position 2,290 of record JBBQCR010000218.1, on the reverse strand, counting down.
ACGCCCCCAACGGGCACCCGAATGCCAGCGACGTGAGGAACCGAGTTCTCTCCAATGCCCAGCGTGACCTTCGACGGCCAGAGTCTCAGCGTGAAGGGTCGGCGGATCTGGCTGTCCGCCACCGAATTCGACTACGCACTCACGCCGCCCGAGTGCTGGGCAGACCGACTCCGGGCTGCCAGCCAGGCGGGATTCAACACCATTGTCTCGGCCTGTCCCTGGTCGCTGCACGAGCCGCGAGCGGGCAGGATCCGTTGTGACGGCGCGTTCGACGTTCGTCGGTTCGCCGAACTCTGCGCCGAGCAGGGGCTGTGGCTCGTCCTGCGGATCGGCCCGGTCGTTGGTGGCCGGTTCGAGGGCGGCGGGTTGCCGGGGTGGCTCTCGGACCTTCCCGGCATCCGATTGCGTGAGGCCAATCCGACGTTCTTCGAACGGGTGACCCGCTGGTATCGGGCGGTCGCCGAGCAGGTGGTCGGTCTGCAGGCGACGGAGCCAGCCACCAAGGCCGCCCGAGCGTCGCGACCGTCCGCCGAAACCGGACCGATCATCGCGGTTCAACTGGAAGACGACTGGCGATCGGGTCTGGAGGACAAGACCAAGCTGTACCTCAGCGAGTTGGTGCGTTTCGCCCGCGAAGTCGGTTGGTCGGTGCCGCTGCTGACCGCGAACGAGTCGTTCGCGATGGTCGAGAGCGCGGTCGACACGCTGACGGTCCGCGGCGAGGCGCTGGCGCTCATGCGGCAGTTGGCGGCGCTCAATCCCGGCTGGCCGAGACTCGCGACGGTCGTGGCCGAAGACGGAGATTCGCTCACGCTGTTGCGGCGGACCGCGCTCACGCTTGCCGGTGGCGGGCAATTCGTGGTGCGCGACGCCTTCGCATGCGCAGGCCGCAGCGGGGCGATGTTCGACGCCAGCGGCTACGGCGTCGCCGCCGGAGCGGCGCTGAAGCGGATCGTTCGTCTCGCGAGTTCCTTCGGACACGTCTTCTCGCAAGCCGATCTCACCAGACAGGCGATCGTCGCTGATCCCGAGCACGATCAGCGCACCGCGGTGATTCCGCTGGTGGGAAGTGGCGGAAGCGCGACCTTTGTATTCCGATCCGGCAAGTGCAAGCCGACGGAGACCGCGACGCTGCTCTTGCCCGACGGGCGTCGTCTCACGGCGCTGCTGGGGAGCCAGCCGGTGTCGTGGTACCTGATCGACGTGGATCTTGGTGGAGTGGGCGTCCTCGACTATTCGACGGCGATTCCCTTTGCGCTTGTCGATAGTCGCATCGTCGCATTCATCGGACCGGCGGGTGCCGATGTGGAGGTGTCCATCGATGGATCACCGGTCCCGATGCGGGTCCCTTCGGCTGCAGCCGGTTCCAAGCCGGCGATCGAGAAGGTGAAGGACATCGTCATCGTCCTCTGCAACGAAGCACAAGCCGACGCGACGGCGTTGTTGGACGAGGCGCTGGTCATCGGCGCTTCGGTGGTGCGTGCCGACGGACGAGTCGAACTGGCGACCGGATTCAAGGCCGCTACACGGGTCACCAGGTCCGGCACGCTGCAGGCGGTTCCCAAGGACTTGGTCGAATCGCACCGGTCATCAGGAGCATCGGTGGCGGTGGCGGTGGGTGATTGGACGACCATCGCGATGCAGGACCTCATCGACGGCACCAGTCAGCGGTTTGCGACGCTTGCCGGCCCGGCGTCCTTCGCCGCGTGCGGCGCTCGCGACGGATACGGCTGGTACCGCGCGACGTTCAAACGATCTTCCGCAGCCAAGGTGACGCTTCACGCGCCGCAACTCGCCGACCGCGTCACGCTCTGGCTCGACGGCGAACGCATCGGGACCTTTGGGCGCGGCGCCGATCCGTTTCCGATCGAAGCGAAGATGCCTGCCGGTCAGCATTCGCTCGTCCTGCTTGTCGAGGCTGGCGACCGGCCGGTGCGCGGCGACCATGTCGGACGACGCACGGGTCTCTACGGTCCGGTCGTCGAGATCTCCTCCGTCAAGGAACAGGTGCAGATCGAACGAGGAATTCGCGCGGACGCGTTCGCCCTCGGCTTCGTCTACGAGAAGCACCGTGGTGACGTGAATGGTGGACCAGCCTTCACGTGGAAGCGGACGCAGAAGAAGCTGACTCCACTGCTGCTGGATCTTGTCGGCGAATCGCGCGAGGCCTGTCGCGGGGCGACCATCACCGTGAATGGGGTCACGGTCGCGCGATGGAGCGCTGACGGACCGGAAGGTGTGGCAGTCGCGATCGATCCTGCTTCGACGCCGGCGCTGAAGGTCGGCGCAA
>JBBQCR010000217.1:0-6126 GCA_038318935.1 Phycisphaerales bacterium | reverse complement strand
GAAGAAGTTTCCGGCCGCACCGAGCTTGCGGACACTGACGAAGGCATCGCTGCCGTACTTCTGCGAGTTGAACGTCAACCCCGATGTCTGATCGGTGGCCGACACTAGGGAAGCGCTGACGCCGGTCGTGTCGCGGACGAGATTCACCCCTGCGGCAACCGCGGAGAGTGCCGTTCCCGACACGAAGGTGAGTGACTGCACACCGAGGGGACCTGCGATTTCGAGGGTGACACTCGAGAGCAGCGCACCCGCGGCGCCAGTGGTGTTTCCGGAGAGGAAGAGCCCGCCTGTCTGGGCGCTCTGCACGACCTCGACGGACACGGCGATGTTCGTGTCGCTGCCGAACTGCACTCCCTGGATGTCGATGCCGGCGATTTCGGTGTTCGAGATGCCCGAAGTCAGGTACGACAACGATCCATTGAGAAGTTGCAGGCCGGCGAAGCTGGCGGTGTTGGAGATCCGCGTGATCGACTCGATTGCCGAATCGATCTCGAGCTGATTGGCGTCGGTCTCTTCCTTGCTGACGCCGCCGGTGTTGGCGCTCTTGACGATGAGCGACTTGATCGAGTTGAGGAGATCGGCAACTTCGGCGAGATAGCCTTCTGCGGTCGAGATGACCGAGACTGCTCGCTCCGAGTTGTCGATGGCCTGACCAATGCCCTTCACCTCACTACGGAGGCGTTCGGACACGATGAGACCGGCGGGATCATCGGCACCGCGATTGATGCGGAGGCCGGTGGACAGGCGCTGTAGGCGCACCTGAAGATCATTGCCTGACCGCTTCAGATTACTCTGGGCGATGAGGGATGAGACGTTCGTATTAATGCGAGCCATGGCAATCCTCCTTGACTGAGAGGCTCGGGCCGGACGTCGCCTCTTAGGCGATGTCGCGCCGGCCGTCGGTGCGTGCTGCGATACGCGCTGCTGCGGGTAGGACCGTCCCACCCTCGTTCCGTCGCTCGGGTCGCGTGGTGAGGCCACGCGGCCGAAGAGTCGTGATCTCGCCGCGGAATCCCGCGGCCTGTTGATTTTCGTTTCGGATCGCGTCGTACACCTCTTTGCGGTGCACGGCGACATTGGACGGTGCCTTGATCCCGATACGGACCTTGTCACCGCGAATGTCAACGATCGTGAGTTCCACGTCGTCGCCGATCATGATCGTCTCGTCCCGCTGACGGGAGAGCACCAGCATGTGCGGGCTCCTTCCTTGGATCGATCGCGATGCCTCGTCGCGATCGGCCGCGTCCGTGCGGCTCCGTCAAAACCTCGTTTGCCCTCCCTGGCGTTGGGTGGGCAGCTCCATTGCCGGAGCATGAATCCGACGTGTTCGAGCGACTGATGTGCCCTCGATACCGAGGGCGACGTTCAGGCCGTCGCGGCACGTACGGTGTCAGCGACTTGCATGAGGACGTGCCGCGTGGTCCAGCGCTTCTCAGCGAGCACCAGTTGCATCGCCCGACAGTTCGTGGCGTTGACGACGATCGGTCCTTGGAGATTCGCGGTGAGCGCCCCGTCGCGCTTGTTCACGATCACCAGCACCTGCGCGTCGACGAGATCGCCCAGTTGGAGATCTTCCATCTGCTCGCGGCGGATCTGTGCCTGGAAGTCGGCGACCCAGAGCGCGGGATCGGTGACGACGAACGCCAGATCGGGCGCGTCGACCGACTGCAGCCAGAAGAAGACCCCCTGGTCGTCTGGCTGCAACAGCGCGTAGCGGCGGTAGCTCGAGAATCCAAGCAATCCTGCGGGGAACTGGATGATCCGTTCTTCATCCACATCCACCGGACCGAATCGGGTCGTCTGTACAAGCATCGGAAAGCTCCGTTTCCTTCGGCCGCCCATTCCTTGGCCAACCGGCATCCATCCTGGATACCGAGGACCTCCGTCCCGTTCGTCTGTCCGGCCGAGGACAGCCGATCGATGCCCGCGACCTCCGCGGGGCCCTTCGCAGCGGCGGACCCGAGTCCGCCGAGCGAAGCATTCTTCCAACTAGCGGAGAAAGTTCAGTAGCGAGAGTTCCTGCGACTTGGCCGCCGTCGAGTACGCGGCCTGCAGGACCTGTTGAAGATTCGAGAAGCGCACGGCCGCCTCGGTGTAGTCCAGATCCTGGATCTGCGAGCGAAGCGCCTTGTCCTGCACGGTCAGGTTCTCTTCACGCACCGTCGCGTCGACGATGCGCTGAGCCCGGACTCCGACGTCTGCCCGTGCCTCGATGGCTCGGCCCAGATCGATGTCCAGCCGCTCAGTGGCAAAGCTGATGCCACGCTCGTCGTTGCTCAACAACGCGTCCCGCAGGCTCACCAAGTGGCTGAAGACGCTGTCGACGGCAACCGTTGCGCGGTCGGTGCCGATCAAGGTTGCGCTGCTGGTCGAGCCGAGGATCCCGAGGTTGTCGGCAGCGGGTGAATCGTTGAGATCGGTGACGCTCGTGGTCGTCCCGACGGTGGTGTCCGTCAGAGCGATGCCGTTGCCGCTGGGAGCGAGTCCCGCTGTGAACTCGGCTCCCGAGAGTCCCGCAGCAGCGGCGGCGGCGTTGATCTGGTCGAGGACATCCTGAACGGTCGTTGCCCCGTTGATGTCGACGTCGAACGATCGCCCATCCTTCACGGTGACCCGGAAGTCGGTATTCAGGTTGGGATCAGGCAAACCGCTGATCGGGTTGATCGCGCCGGAAATCTGGCCGACCCCCTGCCCTTGGTTGAAATCCGCCAGGAGCGTCGTTCCGTGGAAGCTGCGAATACCGAGCTCGGTCGCGGTCGTGCCGCCGGCGAGCTCCTCGATCGAGAGTGCGCCACCCGACAATTCGTTCTTGGCGTTGAGCCTGTCGCCGCTTGCAGCGATCTCGAGGCGCACACCGATCCCCAGACTCTCGAAGGCCGTCATCAGATCCTGAATGGTGGTCGCTGCGGAGAGATCGACGTCGCGCACCTGGTTGGCGTTGCGGATCCGCAGCGAACCGAGCGGTACCGACAGTCCGGGCAACGCCCCAAGCGGAGTCAGTTCCGTCAATCGCGGATCAAGATCACCGGAGGTCGTCGTTGTGCCCGCGGGATAGGTTTGCACCAGGCCAAGATCCGCGGCGGTCGCCGCCGTCGATCCATCGGAGATCGAGATCGTCACCCCAGCGCTCGGTGTCAGTGCGAAGCGGGTCAGCGATGTGCCATCGATGCCGAAGGTGGCCCCTGGATCGATCGCCTGGATGGCGGTCGTGATGCGGGTGACAACATCGCCAACAGTCTCAGCATCGGTGAGATCCGCGGTCGTCGACGTTCCGTTGACGCTGATATTGATTGCCCCGAGGCTGATGCCCTGGGCCCGAGCGCCGTTGAGGTCGACGAGGCGAGTGCTGAGGGTGAGCGAGGGGTTGAGATCGGCGAAGCCCTCGACGCGGCCGGACAGCGCACCAAAGGCCTGCTCAGCTCCCATCGTCACCGCGACCTTGGAACCGAGGCCGATGTCGGTGACCATGCCGTCGCCTTGGCCGCGGTATTGCCAGCCGCCGTTCAATCCTTGCAGCGGTGTCTCGGCGTGCGCCGAACCGCCGAAGAGATGAATTCCACGCTGCTCGCGGTTCGCAACACCAAGGGCCGAATCGAGAATTGAATCGATGACCTTCGCTTGATTCTTGCGCGTCGCGGAATCGCTGCCGACGCCAATCTGCGAAAGGCCGATGTTCTTCGCTTCTAAGAGGAGATCCGTGAGATCACTCATGGCGTTGTCAAGCGATCCCACCATTCCGTCGGCTTGAGCAAGGTTCTTCACCCGCTGATCGCGGCGCTCGAGGCGATCATCGAGCACCGACACTGCCGAGGTGCCAACGACATCGTCGCTCGGACGATTGATGGCCTTGCTGCTGGCGAGCTGTTCCTGCAAGCGAAGCAGACGCTTCGATGTCTCATTGATCGAGCCAAAGGTCAGGCGCGATGCGAGCAGCGTCGGAACGCGGTTGAGGTTGGATGGGATCGAGGTCATGCGTGGTTGGAGCGCCCTTGATTCAGTTGCTTCGTTGGCAAGCCCTGTGCCAGTCCGTTGATCATCTGATCGCAAGTAACGTCTGCATCGCTTCGTCCACGGTGCTGATGAAACGAGCCGCTGCCTGGAACTGCCGCTGATACGAAAGAAGGTCGATCGCTTCCTCGTCGACGCTCACGCCGGAGACCGCTTCTGATTGGGCTTCGAGACTATCGCGCACCAGCGACGCTCCCGACGCCGCGTCGTTGGCCGCAGCCGTCCGCACAGCGAGTTGGTTGACCGATCCTTGCCAGTAGCCGCGCAGCGAACGTCCCCCGAGCGCGTCGATCGCCTTGTCTTCCAAGGCGACCACATCGAGAGCCGATCCGTTGGAGCCGGGCACCAGATCCTTGCCGGTCGCCAGCAATCGCGGATCGTCAAGCATCGCTTGATTCACCTCGATTGTGCTCGCGTCATCGCCACTGAAGAAGGAGTTGATGCCCAGGGCGGCCAAAGCGCCGCTGGAATCGTCGGAGAAGCTGATCTGGTACCCGCCGGCTGCGACAAGCGAGAGTCGATTGTCGGAGGTGACCGTCGCCGTCACGTTGGCGACGCCGCTGGCGTTGATCGCCGCCGCAAGGTCGTTGAGGCTCGCAGTCGATGGATCGACCAAGACCTGAGCGCTTTCGCGCAGCCCGGAGGTCGTGTTGGTCACGTGGAACTTGAACGATCCGTTCTTCACGTTGAAGGGCAGATCTGTTGCGGCGGCATTGAGCGGAGTGCTCGCGCTCGTTGCTTTCGTCGTACCGACCACCGTTCCCCATCCGCTCTTGCCCTGGCCCTGGCTGTGCACGCGGTTGACCTGAAACACAAGCTGGTTGGCGAAGCCGTCCAGAGCATCGATCGCCGGATCGACGGTCGCGTCGCGCTGGCGGAGCATGCCACCGATCGATCCATCGTCAACCGAGAGAATGCTGCCATCGGCGCGAATGCGCACGTCGACGACGGTGCTTCCGTTGTCGTTGCGAGTCCGAAGTTCCAGACCACGACTCTCTCCAGCGAGCACCACCGGCAGCGAACCGACCAGCACATCGAGGGCACCGTTGGCTTGCTCGATCGTCGTGATATCCATGAACTTGCTGAGGTCGTCGACCAGCGAGTCACGACGGTCCCGCAGGCCGTTGGCGTCGCCCGCACCCTGCTCGGTCTGCGTGATCTGCGCGTTGATCGAGGCGATCTGAGTGAGGATTCCGTCGGCGCTGGCGACGCTTGCCCCGAGTGCCCGGTCGATTTCCGTCCGCACGTTGACGTACTCGCCTCGCAACTGACGAACATGCTGCGCGATGCCACTGCCCTGCTGCAGCACGACCGAGCGGACGGCATCGTCGTTGGGATTGTTCGCGAGTTCGCTGAAGCTGTTGAAGAACTCGCTGAGGCGCGTGGAGAGATCGTTGTCGCTGAGTTCGTTCTGAAGCGACTCGATGGACGCCAGGTATCGCTGGTCGATCTGGGCGCCTTGTTCCTTCGAGATCGCGCCGCGCACCCGCGTCTGCAGGGCGAAGTCCACCACGCGCGTAATGTCGCGCAGCACGACACCGGTGCCGGCGAAGGAGTTGTAGCCCACGCGATCGTCGCGCAGCGGAGAGAGTCCGGCGACTTGCCGGTGAAACCCGGGCGTTGCGGCGTTGGCGAGATTGTTGCCAGCGACCTGGATCGCCGACTGGCTCGCCAGCAGCGCCGACCGGCCGATCTGAAGTGCTCCGTTCAATCCCATGACGCGCCTCTACTCTGCTGTTGGAGAATGACTATCGAGGAAGGAACGGATCAGGAACGAAGGTCAATTGAGCGAATCGGCGATGCGCTCGCGACGCGACCACCGCGGCCGTAGGTCTTGCTGCTCGCAAACGCCGCTGACACGGTCTGAAGAACGCCCGCGACGTGCTGGGAGAGGGCTTCCGCCGCCGAGCGAACGATGCTCGATTCGTGTCGCACCGCGTTGATCTCTTCACGCAATCGGGCGGTCATCGCCGCTAATCGTTCGCGCAGCGCTGAGGGTGCCTTCGCGGCAAGCTCGCTCACCGCCGGCAGTGGCTTCTGCGGTCCGATCGGAAATCCCAATCGCTTCGCAAGACCAGTCGCCTGATCGACGCGTCGCCGATCGAGTTCCGCAATGTG